>DATLKW010000001.1:0-4095 GCA_035538175.1 Gemmatimonadales bacterium
CGTCCCTCGGGAGGATCAGGTCCACGAGGAGACGGAGCGTGTCCCATTCGTGGGCCGTGAAGTGTTTAGGCTCGTAGGGAGCCGGGCTGCCGCGCGTGGCGCGCGCGAGCGCCGCCGCCTGCGCCACCGACTCGGGCGCCCAGCGCAGCGCCGCCACGAGCGGCACTGTCGCGAGCAGTCGGACCGCCTCGCGTCGCTCCATCCCGCGCAGCTCGCCGCGCACGCCGTCCCCTGCCATCAGAGCTCCCCCTTCTTCCGCTGATCGGCGATGTACTCGCTCGTGCGGAGCGAGAGCGCGAGGATCGTCCACGTCGGGTTCTTGTCGGCCTGGGACACGAACGGTCCGCCATCGGTCACAAACAGGTTCTTGCACTCGTGGGCCTGGCACCAGCGATTCGTCACCGACGTCCGGGGATCGTCCCCCATGCGGGTGCCGCCGAGCTCGTGGATGATCGTGCCCCCCGGGTGGATGCCGTAGCCCTTTTCGGGCCCGGGCATCGGCGCGAACGCTTCGCCGCCCATCTCCGCGATCAGGGCCCGGAATGTCTCCTGCATGTGCTTGACCTGTTTGTACTCGTGGTCCGACCAGGCCCAGTGGAACCGGAGCACCGGAATGCCCCAGCGATCCACCGTCTGGGGATCGATCTCGCAGTAGCTTTGGTCATTCGGGATCATCTCGCCGCGGCCCGAAAACCCGATCCAGGCGCCGTAGTAGTGCCGGTAGGCGTCCTTCAGGGCCTTGCCGTAGCCGCCCCCGGGGGGGAGGCGCTGAATGCCGCCCCCGAAGCCGTAACTCGGGAGCTGCGTGCCGCCCCACACCTCGATGTGATAGCCCCGCGGGAAGTCGAGCTTGTGGTCCTCGAGCCACCACGGCATGTAGAGGTGCATCCCCCCGACGCCGTCATGATTGTGCGGCACGGGGTCGACGAGCTTCGGGATAAAGCCCCCCACGTCGGTGCCGGTCGTGTCGGTGATGTAGCGGCCCACGGTGCCGCTGCCGTTCGCGAGGCCGTGCGGAAAGAGCGACGACTTCGAATTGAGGAGCAGGCGGGCGGACTCGAGGGCGCTCGCGGCGACCACCACCACCCGGGCCCGCACATGCGTGTCCGTCCCTGTCGTCTTGTCCACGTAGGCGACCCCGGACGCCCGTCCCGCCGGGTCCACGGTCACCTCGCGGGCCATCGCGTTCGTGACGAGCGTGAGCTTGCCCGTGGCGAGCGCGGGCGCGAGCAGCACGTTGGTCGACGTGAAGTTGGCGTTCACGCGGCAGCCGCGGTTGCACTGCCCGCAGTAGTGACACGCCGCCCGGCCGTTCAGGGGCCGCGTGAGGATCGAGAGCCGCGATGGAATACACGTAATGCCGAGGCGGTCCGCCGCCCGTTTCACGAGTAGCTCGTGGCAGCGCGGCTTCGGCGGGGGCAGGAAGATGCCATTCGGCTCGTTGGGCAGATTCTCCTTGCTCCCGAACACCCCGATCAAGCGGTCGATCTTGTCGTAGTACGGGGCGACGTCCTCGTAAGCGATCGGCCAGTCGTCCCCCAACCCGTCGCGGCTCTTGCGGCGGAAATCGTACGGCCCGAAGCGGAGCGAGATGCGGCCCCAGTGGTTCGTGCGGCCACCGACCATGCGGGCCCGCCACCAGGCGAACTCCGTGCCGGGCGCCTTGGTGTACGGCTCGCCCTCGAGCTCCCAACCGCCTACGCAGGCGTCGAACTCGCCGAAGGGGTGGTCTTTGGTGGCCTTGCCGCGCCGCGGGGACTCGTATGGCCACGTGAGCATCGCCGAATCCTTGGCGTTGTCCCACGGCCCGCCGGCCTCGAGCACGATCACGTCGGCGCCCGCTTGGGTCAGGGCGTACGCCGCCATGCCCCCACCCGCGCCCGATCCCACGATACAAACGTCGTAGACCTTCGCTTGGCTCACGGCGTCGGTCACCTCAGACGGTGCAGGTTTCCACCGCGTCCTTGAGCGAGCGGAGCGGGTCCCGGGTCGGCGTGAATTCGTGGGCGAGGTACCCCTGGAACCCGGTGTCGGCGATGGCCGCGGTCACCGCGTGCCAGTTGAGCTCCTGCGTGCCGTCGAGTTCGTGACGCCCTGGGACGCCGCCGGTGTGAAAGTGGGCGATCCACGCCGCGTTGTCGCGGATCGTCCGGATGATGTCGCCTTCCATGATCTGCATGTGATAGATGTCGTACAGGAGCTTCACCCGCGGAGAGTTCACCGCCTTCACCACCGCCACCCCGAACGCCGTTCGGTCCCCCTGGTAGTCGGGGTGATCCACTTTGGAGTTGAGGAGCTCGAGACACAGCGTGACGGCATGCTGTTCGGCGAGCGGCTTGATCACGGTGAGCCCTGCCACGCACGCCTCGATTGCCTCCGCATCGCTCTTTCCCCGTCGGTTGCCGAACATCGCGATTACGTTCGGCACGCCGTGGCGCGCGGCGAGCGGAATCGTCTCCTCGAGCTCCTTCAGGAGCATCGCGTGGTTCGCCCGGTCGTTGAAGCCCGTGGCGATGAAGTCCCGCCGGCCCGTCGGATACCCCATCGAGCAGACCAGCTCGGCCTCGCGCACCACGGGCCACTCGTCCGCCTGAAGCAGATCGACGCCCACTAGACCGAGGCCCCGCACCGCCCGGCAGAACTCCGGCAGCGGCATCTGCCGGTAGGGCCACCGGCACACGGACTGCTTGACGCGGCCCGGGGCGGGCGCGGGCGCGCGCGCGGGGACGCCGGACGCCCGCACCTCCGGGAGGGCGAGCGCGCTCGCGACGGCCGCGGCGGAGGCGAGGACCGCGCGGCGCGTCACGCTCGGCTCCTCCCCTCGATCGCCCGGGCGCGGCCTCACCTAGAATTCCAGGCGCTTTAGGTAGTCGCAGCTCGCCTTGATCGAGGCAAACGCGTCTTGCGGTTGGTCGTGCTCCACGAAGTAGTGCTGGATTCCGGCCTGCTCGTGCTGGCCGAAGATGCGCTTCCAGTCGATCTTCCCGGACCCCACGTCCGCCATCTTGTGCTCGGGTGGTCCCATCGAGTCCTTGACGTGCACGAGCGGAAAGCGCCCGGGGTAGCGGGCGAAGTAGGTCAGGGGATCCTGCCCGCCCTTCGTGATCCAGTACAAATCCATCTCGAACTGCACGAGTTTGGGATCGGTCTCAGCGAGCAGCACGTCGTAGGGCAGCTTCCCCTCCGTCGTCACGAACTCGAAATCGTGGTTGTGGTAGCCGAACTGGAGCCCCGCCGCGCGCGCCTCCTCCGCGGCGTGGTTGAAGCGCTGCGCGAAGCGTTTGAAGTTGTCGAGCGACGTGCGCTGCTCGGGGGGGATCCACGGCACGATCACGTAGCGCTGGCCGAGCACGTGGGCCGCGTCCAGCCCGGCGCGCCACGCATCGCCCTCGAGCGCGCCCGCGTGGAACGAGGGGGAGACGAGGCCGTGCCGATCGAGCATGGCGCGGACATCTTTCGGGGCGTGGCCGAAATACCCCGCGAACTCCACCTCCGTGTAGCCCGCTTGGGCCACACGGGCGAGCGTGGCTTCCACGTCCTTCTCCATCTCATGGCGCACGGTATAGAGCTGCAAGCCGACCCGATCGATGTGCGCGGCACGGGTAACGCGCGGGTGCTTCCAGCCGGCGAGGACGACCGCCGTCGTGGTCGTGACGAAGTGACGCCGGTTCACGGGGCTCCTCGGGACAGGGGGAACGGGGCGACAGTGGTCCGCTGAAGATCGACCGGGATCGCCGCGGCCGCCAGGACGCGCTCCCGGCGGAGCCGTTGACACCCTCCCTCGAGGGTGTATGTTTATGCATCGTTATGCATAAACACTAGGGAGGGCGTCCATGGGACCGCTGGTGGTCCTCGCGTACTCGGGTGGACTCGACACGTCGGCGATTGTGCCCTGGCTCGGGGAGCGCTACGGCGCCCGGGTGCTGTGCTACGCGGCGGACGTGGGGCAGGGGAGCGGCGAGCTCGCGGGCCTGGTCGAGAAGGCCAAGCGCTCCGGCGCGGTCGATTGCGTGGTCGAGGATCTGCGCGAGGAGTTCGTGCGCGATTTCGTGTTTCCCACGCTGCGCGCCGGCGCGGTCTACGCCCGCACCTATC
>DATLKW010000002.1:0-1904 GCA_035538175.1 Gemmatimonadales bacterium
GAGGAGCAGGCTCTGTTGCCCATCGGCCGTCTTCCCCTCGAGCGATTCGCTCCGGCGAAACACGTAGCCGTTGAGCTTAAACGCGCGTCCCGTGGCGGTGAGCTCCGGGAAATGCGTGTGGCAAGCGCTGCACGCGAGGCCGGTCTGGCGCGCGTAAGTCGGGGTGAGGGAGCTCGCGGAGCGCGTGTAGGCGCTCGCATAGGCGCGAAGCGCTGCTGCGGCGTCCGCGGGCCCGCGCCCATCACGGAAGCCCTCGCCGAAGGCCAAGCGCACAGTGCCCGCGAGGAGGGCGCTTACGATCCAGGGTAGCCTCAATCGGTATGCCATGGCTGCTCCAGTCGCCAAAGGGGGTACTTCCGACCTGCTGTTCCAGAACAGTCTGCCACGGGGTGCTAAGGCGGAACGTGAAGGTGACGTGAAGAAATCTTCAAAAACGAGAAGAATCTCTTATGGGAATCGTGGGCGCGTCGCGAGCGCCGCCCCCTGAATGGGCGCGACCGGCTTCGCCACCGGGCGGGAGCGGTCAGGTGTCCGCGACGGCTGCGCCCCCGCGACCTGTCCGCGCGGCGACGGCCTTGAACGCCCGTCCCGTCCGTATCCGGCAGCGTCTCCGGATCCTCGGGGACCGGGATGTCCAACTGAAAGACGCCGAGGTCGAGGGGTCCCACGGTCGCACCCAGGTCACGGAAGATCCGGAGAATCGCGTCGTTGTCGGCGTGCACGTACGCGCGGAACATGCGGATCCCCTGGTCGGCTGCGGCTTAGCTTAGCACACCGAGTAGGAGTGAGCCGAGGGCGCGACCCTGATAAGCGTCGAGGACGGTGACGGCAACCTCGGCCGTCAGCGGTTTCTCGGGCAGCCGGATGCAACGCGCCACTCCGATGGCGGGCTCTCCAGGGAGTGCCGGGTCCAACGCGATCCATGCCAGGTGATTCACCTGGTCGACGTCGGTGAGGTAGCGCAGTTGCTCGGCAGAGAGGTCCGATACCATCGCGTAGAAGCGATGATAGCACGACGCGGCGGACAGGTGGTGCAACCCCACGCGGAGTCGGTCTTGATCGTCGGGACGGATGTGGCGGACGAGCACGCGCCTGCCGTCGCGGAGCTGGAACTCTCGCGGCGGCGTGGCGGCGGAAGAAACAGGAACCTCAGTCATTGGTCACCGTACCCGCAGGGCGTTGAGGATGACCGTCGCGTCCAATGCTTCCTGCAACACCGCGCCGAGGGCGGGCGAGACGAGCCCGAAGCTCGCGACGACCATCAACGCGAAGCTCAACCCCAACCCCACGCCGATGCTCTGTATCACAATCCGGCGCATGCGTCGGCTGATCGCGAACGCATCGCCTACCCGCGAGATGTCATCAACCAGCAGGACCACATCCGCAGCTTCCGCGGACGCGGCGGTGCCGTGCGCCCCCAGCGCGACGCCTACGGTCGCTGCCGCGAGGGCTGGCGCATCATTGATCCCATCGCCCACCATCATGACGGTACCGAAGCGCCGCCCGAGCTCCTGCACCGCGGCCACCTTGTCCCCGGGCAGGAGATCGGCGCGGACCGTCCGAATGCCCGCCTGCGCCGCGATCGCTTCCGCGCTCGCTTCCCTATCGCCGGTCAGCATGACCGTTTCCGTCACCCCCAGCACCGCCAAGCGCTGCAGCAGCGAGGGCACCTGGTGCCGGAGGCGGTCCGCGAACTCGATCGCCCCGACGAGCCGCCCATCGACTGTCACGAACGCCGTGGTACGTTCGTCCTGCGGTTGCGGCGCCGTGACGCCCCGATCCGCGAGGAACCCCGCGGAGCCGACGGCCACCTCGTGCCCCTCGACGTGCCCGGAGACGCCCGAGCCAGGAACCTCGTGAAATTCGTGGGCTGTGCCTAGCGCGCCGTGCGCCCGAGCAGCGTC
>DATLKW010000003.1:0-7158 GCA_035538175.1 Gemmatimonadales bacterium
GAGTTTGCAGGCTCAGCCCGCGCCGTGCGAATAGCGCGTCAGTCGGATAGCGGTCATGGTACCGGACGACATGGGCGTAACCGAAGATACTCTATCCCAGTCTCCAGGCGAGAATGGCCCCGGCGACGATGTAACGCGCCACGTCGCGACTCGCACGGCGCAGCGCGTCGCTCGGCCATCGACGGGCAAGCGGCGTCTCGGGACTCCCGCGCACCGCCTGCGGCAGCTGCGCGAACGCCACGGCCAAGCCGACGAGGCCGAAGACCAGCCACCACTCGCCGTGGCCCAGCGAGTCGAACCAGAGGGAGCCGAACAGCGTGACCGCTGCGGCTTCGAGCGAGCGCCAGCCGAGCGCCCACGATACCAACACGTTCACGCGCTCGGGCTGTGCGGTGGCCACGGGCTCGTGAGACGGCGCGGGCCGACTGAGCAATCGCGTCTCGAGCCCGCCGACTGCGGCGAAGAGCACTGCGAC
This sequence comes from Gemmatimonadales bacterium, assembly GCA_035538175.1. GTDB lineage: Bacteria > Gemmatimonadota > Gemmatimonadetes > Gemmatimonadales > GWC2-71-9 > AG41. Next base: position 476 of record DATLKW010000003.1, read on the forward strand.
CGGCAGCCACGCGAGCACGAGCCGCGTGAGGGTCACCGGGCGCCGCGCCGCTCCAGGGGAACGTAGCCGGGCCCGCGCAGCCCCCGGCCGGGGCGCGCCACCGTCACCCGGCCGTGGTCGAGCACCTTTTGCCCGTTCACGAACACGTAGGCGAAACCCACGGAGGGCTGGTGCGGTTGCTCGAAGGTCGCGCGGTCGGCCACTGTCCGGGGGTCGAATACGGTGAGGTCCGCGGCCATACCCGGCTTCACGAGCCCCCGGTCGGCGAGCCCGACCCGCTGCGCGGCAAGGGACGTCATCTTGCGCACCGCGAATTCAAGCGGGAATAGTCTCAGGTCGCGCGCGTAGTGGCCGAGAATCCGCGCGAACGTGCCGTACGTGCGGGGATGCGCGGATTGCGTGCCGAACGGGCCGTCGGGCGCGACCCCGCCGAAGTCGGTGTTCACCGCCACCCACCACGTCGTGAGCGCCGCCTGGACGTCCGGCTCGTCCATCACCGCGTACACCGCGTCGGTGCGGTGCCCGCCTTCGGCGAGCACGATGTCGAAGAGCGTCTCGACGGGGTCGGCATGGCGGGCGGCCGCGATCTCGCTGATCGTCTTCCCCTGCAGCGAACGCAGCGAGTCCTGGAAGGTGCCGGTGATCAGGACGCCGGGACCGCCGCCCGCCTCATAGTAGAAGCTCTCCGTGCCCCGAGGGTGCAGCATCTCGTCGCGCAGCCGCGCGCGAGTCGCTGGGTCGCGGAGCCGGGCGAACAGCGAGTCCCAACCGCCGCTTTCCGCCCACGGCGGAATCGCGGCGTCGAGCCCCGTGGCCGCTCGCGTGTAGGGATACTGATCGGCCGTCACGTCGAGGCCCGCCGCGCGGGCCGAATCGATCCGGGCGAGGACCCTCGGCATCCGGCCCCAGCTGCCCCGCCCCGACACCTTGAGGTGGGAGATCTCCGCCGGGATCGCCGCCTCGCGCGCGATGCGGAACAGCTCGTCCAGGGCCGCGTCAATCTTCACGCCCTCGTTCCGCATGTGCGACGCGTAGACGCCCCCGTGGCGGCGGGCGGCCTTGGCGAGCGCCACGATCTCCTCGGTCGTCGAGTAGCTCGCCGGCGCGTACTCGAGCGCCGTCCAGACGCCGAGCGCGCCCTGCTGCATCAGCGAGTCCACGATCGCGGCCATGTGCGCGAGCTCCTGGGGTGTCGGTGCCCGGTTCGCCTTGCCCACGACGGCGAGCCGCACCTGCGTCGCCCCCACGAACGTCGCGATGTTCACCGCCACGCCCTGACGCTCGAGCTGGGCGAAGTAGCCGTCCAGGTCGCGCCAGTCCTCGCGGTAGTGCCACTTCTTCATGGCGTCCGAGTCATCCAGGACGAGGAGGTCAGTGAGCGGTGCTACGGACCCCCCTTCGCCGGTGATCTCCGTCGTGACGCCCTGGGTGATCTTCGAGAGTACCCGGCTATCGATGAGCGCGTTGATCTCGGATTGGCCCATCATATCGATGAACCCCGGAGCGACGACGAGCCCCCGCACATCCAGGGTCTCGCGCGCCGCGGCGCCGCCGAGGAATCCCACCGCCGCGATGCGGTCGCCGCGCACGCCCACGTCGCCCAGGTAGCGTGGATTGCCACTGCCGTCCACGATCCAGCCGTGCGCCAGGATGAGGTCGTAGGGCCCCCCGGTCGGGCCGGGAGCGCCCGCGCGGCACCCAAGCGCGAAGAGCGCGATGCCGCTCCACCGTCTTATCGCGTCCATGTTCTCCTCAGCGAATCGGGGTGAATCACCCGGCCGCGCAGCACGACGAGAGCGATCCGGCGCGTGGCCCCGATGGCGGTAGCCGGATTGCCGTCGAGCACCACCAAGTCCGCCACCTTTCCGGGGGCGATCACGCCGAGTGAGTCAGCGCGCAGCAGCTCGGCGCCTTTACGCGTGGCGGCCGTGATCGCCTCGATCGGCGTGAGGCCGGCGGCCACGAGCAGGCCGAGCTTCTCGTGCAAAGACAACCCTGGGACCAGGAGCCGATCGGCCGCCGCGGAGCCGGCGGCGACGAGGCCCCCCGCCTGCCGGAACTCGCGCACGAACTGGTTCTGGCGCGGCCGCGCTCGCCGGAACGCCTGCAGGTCGGCCGCGCGCCACCCCGCGCCCCGCAACAACCCGGCGACGTCCCGTACACTCGCCGCGCTCGCCGGCACGTCTTCCATGCCTGGGCGCGAGAGCAGCGTGGGATTATCGAGCCGGGAGACCATCTCGTGCGCCACGAGCGTGGGCACGATCGCCACGTGCGCCGCGACGAGCGCATGCGCGACGCGCGCGACCGAGAGCGAATCGAGCTGGGCCCACGCCGCCTCTTCCGTCGTCCAGCCGCGCAGGAATTGGTCGTGCGCCCGGAAATAGGGTCCGGGGTTGCGGCTCGCCGCCGCCACGACGCCGCTCAGCTCCTCGAGCGACGCGACCCCCGCCCGAGCGGCCGTCAGGGCGTCCATCTTGCCGAGCCGCGCGGCCACGGGGAGCCGGAGCGTGGAGGCTTCATCGATGAGGGGAGACAGGAGATCGGCGGTGAACTTTGTGTAAATGTCCACGTAGTCCGCGCCCGCGACGGCGCGCTGGTCAATCGCCTTGCGGACCTCGTCGCGGCGCCCCACGACGGTGGCGGTGGGGTACGTGGCAGGCGCGCCGTCGATCATCGCCCCCGACGTGAACATCCGGGGCCCGAGGACCGAGCCGAGGTTCAGGTCGTTCTTCAAGGCGAGCAACGAATCCGTGCTCGACGCCCCGAGGTCGCGCACGGCGGTCACCCCCCAGGCGACGTAACGCTGTGCCGCCCAGCGCTCCACCTGCGCGTGGGCGTCGATCAAGCCGGGGATGATCGTTTTGCCGATGAGGTTCACCGTTTCCGCGCCGCGCGGCACCGGAATCTCGTTCACGCGGGCCACCGCTTGGACGTGCCCCTCCTTGATGAGGACCAGGGCGTCCGTCACCGGCGCGCCGCCCGAGCCGTCGATCAGCGTCGCCCCGGCGAGCGCGATCACGCCCCGACCGGGAGGCGCGCAGGCGCCGACGAGGACGAGGAAGAGGGCGAGGAGGGGGGTGCGGGTGGCGCCCAGCGTCACCGGGGATCCGCGGAGGTGTGGTCGTGCAGGATCTGCCAGCGGCCCTCCTGCCGGCGCATCACGAGGCTGAACGGGCCGCTCGCGGTGACCGAGTCGCCGCGGCGCAGCGCGAACCGCGCGGTGCACAGCGCGACATCGGGCGCGAGGGGACGGACGCGAATCTCTTCGAACGAGAGCGAGTCGCGCAGCTTGCCGGGCGCGAAATACGTTGCCCGGTAGCGATCGAACAGCCGCTGCCAGCCGTACAGCACGTGGCCCCCGGAGACGTAACTCGTGAGCGAGTCGTGCGCGTAGTCGCTCATGAAGCCCGCGAGATCGCCGCGGTTCCAGTCCGCGGCGCTCCGGCGCAACTGCGCAGTGATGGTGGCTTGGGGATCTCCCGGGGCCTGCGCCCACACCGAGCACGCCGCGAGGACGAGTCCGGCACCTAGGATCTTGCGCACCGCTGCACCTCGTCAGTGGAGAATGGTTCGGGCTCCGCCGCCCACAAACGTACCGCGGGAGCGTCTCGGCCGGACGGTCCGCATCATCCGAGAAGACGCTCCCGCAGTGCGCGCGGCGACGGGCGCTAACGACGGCGGCGGCTTGCCTTCTTCCGTTTGGCCTTGCCCCGCCGGGCCTTCGCCCGGGGCCGCTTCTTCGCCCCGCGCGACTTCTTGGCCTTCGGCCGCGACGCCTTCCGCTTCGCGGCCGGCTTCCGACGCGGCGCCGCGGCGGGCTCATCCATCATCGGCGCGGGAGTGGGCGGAGTGGATGGCGCTGGCGGATACAGCGGCTCGGCCATGCCGGAACCGGGCCAGCTGCTCTCCGAAAAATCGCTTGGCTCGAGCATCGGATGATCTCTCCTCTGCTTGGTGGACGGTGAGCGTGGCCTATAGCTTACCTTGCCAATGGAGTCACGCAAGTACGCCACGAGGCCGCGGCGGGCCCCCGCTCGGGGTGCGGCGGAGCAGGACAAGTTAGCTTGACAACGACACTTACGGGCGCTTACGTTGGCGCCGCTATGCTCCGCAAGGGCGCTATGGTCGCTGCGCTCCTCGTGTGCCCGGGCGCGCTCGTCGCACAGACCATCACGGACGTGCAAGTCGCCCCGCCGTCGATCCAGGTGCGCGTCGGCGAAAAGACCGGGTTGCTCGCGACGGCGTTCGACCGTCTCGGCAACGTGGTCCCGAGCGCGCGGATCATCTGGTCGTCCAACAACGTCGCCGTCGCCAAAGTCGATAACAACGGCACGGTGACGGGCGTGAGCGGCGGGGTCGCGATCATCGAAGCGCGCGTGGGCGCCCGCAAGGGGCAGGCTGCCGTGCAAGTCACGGGCGCAGCGGCCGCCCCGCCCGTCACCCAGGCGCCGGCAACGGGACAACCCGGACCCGCCCGCCCCGGGGGCGAGGCCGGCGCCGCGGACGCCCTTGCGGGCCAGCCCCCCGGATCCGGCCCCGCCGCCGTCCTGCGGATCGAGCCCCCGACGGTTTACCTGCTGCCCTCCGAGAACACCCGCGCCGCGCCGCGCGCCCTGAAGGACGATGGCTCCGCCGCGGCCCCGGTGGCCGTGACGTGGAAGTCCCTGCGGCCCGACATCGCGAGCGTCGACCAGAACGGCGTCATCGTGGCGCTCGCACCGGGCCAAGGGACGGTGCAGGTCACGAGCGCGAGCGGGCTCACCGCGACGGCCCCGGTCGTCGTGCAACAGAGCGAGGTCACGCTGGCAGAGGCGCCCCCGCTCGTTTACTCCCCCGGCGACGTCGACACGCTACACGCGATCGTGCCGGCGCAACGAGGCCGTGCCGTGAACCCGCTCGAACTGCAATGGGCGACGGGCGACGCGACCGTGGCGCGCGTCAGCCTGGCCGGGATCCTCACGGCCGTAGCGCCGGGACGCACCGCCCTCACCGTCTCGGGGCTGCTCCAATCGAAGACCGTCGACGTCGTCGTGCACAAGACGGTCGACGCGCTCACCGTCTCGCCCACATCGAAGACCGAGGTCGTGCTGCCAATTGAGGGCACGGTGAAGGTGCAGGTGCAGGCCCTCGCCGCCGACAAGACACCCGTGCCCGACGCGCCGCTGCGCTGGACCGTGGCCGACACGACGCTCGCGGGCTTCGACCCGGCAACGGGCGTCCTGACGGGCCGGAAGGCCGGGAAGACCACCTTGACCGTCAAAGGCCCCGGACCTGGGCTCGTGGTCACGTGGCAGCTTCGCGTGATCGCCGCCGGCCTGGCGCTGTCGGCCACGCGCGTGGGGCTACCGGTTACGCGTCGCGTGCAGCTCAAGGCGAGCTTCGCGGACGAAACGGGGGCCGTGCTGCAGCCCGCCGCGGGTGTCACATGGACGTCCGACAATCCGGCCGTGGCGAGCGTGACGGACCAGGGGACCGTGTCGACCGTGGCCTACGGGCACGCCCGCATCACGGCCACCGCGCCGGGCGGGCGCCACGCCGTCGCGGACGTGTTCGTTCAAGGAGAGCTCGTGGTCGCGAGCTCGCGTGGGGGCCGGGTCCAGCTGTATGCAGTGGAACGCGCCAACCTGGCCCAGCTCCGCAAGATCTCCGACGACACCGCCAACGCCACGGAGCCCGCCTTCTCCTGGGATGGCTCGCGCATCGCCTTCACCTCGAGCCGCGACGGCGAGGCCCAGATCTATTTGATGGACGCCGATGGCACCAACATCTCCCGCCTCACCAACCTGCCGGGCGCTCACGGGGGCGCCGCCTTCGTGCCCGACGGCCGCGCCGTAGTGTTCCACGCGCAGCGCGACGGGCATCGCCAGATCTTCGTCCAGCCGATCAACGGGTCGGATGCGGTGCAACTCACCCAGGCACCCGCCGACAGCTGGCAGCCGAGCGTCTCGCCGGACGGAGAGACCATTGCGTTCGTCTCGAACCGGGAAGGCACGAATCACGTTTGGCTGATGGCGAAGGACGGCGTCAATCAGCACCCCCTCACCCGCGCGCCGCAGGGGCGGGAGGGGGCCCCGCGCTTCCTGCGCGACGGCTCGCTCGCCTACTTGGTCGAGCAGCGTGAAGGGGGCCGCACCACTACCCAGGTCGTACGGGCCGAACTCTCGGTCGGCAAGGTCACGCCGCTCACGGGGACCGATCTCATGGTGACGGACTTCGCCGTCTCAGGGGCAGGCGACCTCGTGGCGCTCGTCGTCGCCGTGCAGAAAAACACGTTTCGCGTCTACGTGCAGCCGGTCGGCGCGGGCGGCGCGCCCGTGGCGATCCCGACGACCGGGGCCGAGCAGATGGTGTCGCCAGCGTTCCTGCCCTAAGCGGTCTGCGATGCGCGCCTGGGCGATCCGCGCCACCGGCGGGCTCGACCAAATCCACCTCGACGACGTGCCCGACCCGGCGGATCCCTCGGCGCTCGGGCCCCACGACGTGCGCGTCGCCCTGCGCGCGGCGGCGCTGAACCACCTCGACCTGTTCGTCGTCCAGGGGCTGCCGCTCGAGTACCGTTTCCCACACGCCCTCGGCGCCGACGGCGCGGGCGTCGTCGACGCCACGGGCTCGGGCGTGCGCGCCGTGCGGCCGGGGAACCGCGTGATGATCAACCCGGGGATCCCCGACTACAGCTGCGAATA
>DATLKW010000004.1:0-9145 GCA_035538175.1 Gemmatimonadales bacterium
GGCAAATCGCGCCCGCCGCGGCAGTCGCGCAACGGCCCGATTCGGCGCGTTCGTTGCGCCCGCGCAACATTTCGCTCCTGCGCCGCCCACTCTCGCCCACTCTCAGGAGCGCAGTACCGCACGACCGATGCGTCAACGCGACGCCTGCCGCGCCACAGCCGTACACCACCGCGAATAAGTAGGCCACTGAGTTCGCCTTAGCGCCTCGCGGGTGCGTGTACGCGTTGTCGGTACGCGCCTTGCTTGGTCCATGTGGCAGTCGTGCGACTCCCTCGAGTCACGGCGCGAGCTGACCGAGCAGCAGGATTGCTGTTGCTGTCCTGTCCGTCCGTTGAGGTGGATAACGTAGGCCAGTCCCGAGGGGTATGATGCTTCCGCAAGGCCGCCCGGCACAGTCGTTCAACCGCAGCTTCTCTAGCGTGGCGCCGCCGCTTCGCGATCGCGTTGCGGCTGGACCACCGGTCTTCGGCAAGCCCGAACCCGCGCCCGAACCAGACGGCTCCGAGCGACTCCAACAGGTCGCTCACGATCTCCGCTCTCCCCTGAACGCCATTCTCCTCCTGGCGGAGGAGCTCACCCGCGAGCTCCGCGGCAGGATCGACCCTATCCAGGGGCGACGACTGCAACTGATTTACGGGACTGCCCTCTACCTGTGCTCGATGGCCGACGATCTGGTCCAGCTGCCGCGGGAAAGCGGCTTGTTGGTCGAACAGGACCCCGCGTCGTTCTCGCCGTCAGTGATCCTCGAGTCGGTGCGCGAAGTGGTGCTGCCGCTTGCCGAGGAGAGAGACCTTACGGTCGACCTGTACTCGCAGGCACCCACGGTGCTACGGGGCCACCCCGTCGCAGTCTGTCGAGTGCTCTTAAACCTGGTGCTCAACGCCCTCAAGTTCACCATGGATGGTGCCGTGACTCTCGGGGCGATCGAGGTGACGGGCGACCGGGACGTCTTCTCGGTTCACGACACGGGCAAGGGCATCGGCTCCGACGCGCTGCGGACGCTCTACCAGCCGTTCCGCGCCGCCCCGGGGGGAGCCGGATGGGTCTTTTCTAGCACCGGCCTCGGGCTCACGATCTGCCGCCAGCTCCTCCGCGCGATGGGGTCGGAGCTACAGCTCGAAACGCAACCGGGCCGCGGGACCCGGTTCTCCTTCGCGCTGTCGTTACCCTCGGTGCACGAGCGTGACCGCCGGTGTCACGATCCGTCGGTGTGAGTACCGAGCTCGGCTGGGCGCGTCTAACGGGCGACGGGCCGTACCCCCTGCGTCGGGGTGCCTGGTATCCGGTGATCACATTCACCGGGGACCAGGTCGTGATCGAGGTGCACCACAAGCCCGTCAACGTACCGCGATCAGCACTCGAGCTGGTGGCGCACCGTACCCGCTCCTGGGCCGTCGTGCCGCGGCCCCTGCGCGCCGTGATGCTACCAGAGACCTGGGGCAACCACTACGGCGTCTGCCCAAACTGTCGGCACCGCGCTCCCCTGCTCGCATCACCCGAGACGATGCACTGCCCCCGGTGCTACCGCCGCTTCCCAGTCGGGTGGCAAGACTTGGTCCTACTTTCCCAGGCCCCGCGGAACACCCCGCCGCCGACCGCAGCGTGACCGCCATCAGCACGGCCTGCGGTCGTGGGGCGGCGTGACGAGCGGGCCGCTCCCCGTGAAGGCGACCGTCAAACGTTGGGGCGGGACTTGGTAGCGCGGCGGGGCAGTCGTTGCCGGATCGCCCCGAGATGGTACGCGACGTGAGCGATCGCGCCTACCGCCGTGCCGAGCGCGTCTTCGTCCCACACGGCGTGCATCTCACAGGCCACCATGAGATCCTGGTACGCGGCGCGCAGCCGCTCTCGCAGCGCGGCCCAGTCCGCGTCGTCGACGGCCCGGATCGTCCAGCTACCACTGCGGTCGCGGGAGGCCGATTCGCCGCGAAGCCCCCGAGCCGCGAGCCCGAGGCTCGCCGCTACGTGGTGCACGTGGCCGGCGATCGTGCTGCGCGCGGGCCCGCCCTCGCGTGACACCTCGACGGCAGACAACACATCGATCGTTCCGAAGAAGCCGGTCGCAGGCGCCATGTCGGTGAAATAGCTCCACGGGCCAGGAGGCCCGTCAAAGGCTTCCCGCAACAGCCGCGCGAGGAGGGCGACCACCACCGCGGGCGGCGTCGCGGCCATGGCTGAGCCCCCTTCCCTAATATTCTGCAAAGCCGTCATCCGGATAGCAGTACAACCACCGCTCCCCCGGCTCCGCCGACGCGACCACCGGATGCCCGCTCGCGCGCGCGTGCTTGGAGGCGTGTTGATTTGGAGAACTATCGCAGCACAGCGTGGCGCCACATTCCTGACAGGTTCGCAGATGCACCCAGGAAGCGTGCATCTTCACGCACTCGGCGCATTCGCGGCGCTGCGCCTGTTTCACCTTCTTGATCGCCTCGAGGTGCCCGCAGGCCCGGTCGGACATCGCTCCCTCCCCTATTCGTGCAGGACCTGATGCACCGCGGCGATCGCGATCGATCCTTCGCCCACCGCCGACGCCACCCGCCTCTGGCTCCCGGCCCGCACGTCCCCGATGGCGAACACCCCGGGCAGAGTCGTCTCCAGCAGATGAGGTGGTCGGACGAGGGGCCAACGGCGCGCCGCCAGCTCGTCTGGCGACAGGTCCGGTCCCGTCTTGATGAACCCCTTCGCGTCGAGCACGAGGCACCCGCCGAGCCACGCCGTGCTCGGCACGGCACCCGTCATCGTAAAGACATGCCGGATGTCCTGGCGCTCGACGCGTCCGGTCTGGTCGCGCCAGGCGACGCGCTCGAGGTGGCCGTTTCCCTCGAGACCCACGAGCTCCGTGCGTACGTGGCGCGTCACCCCAGGATGGTCCTCGATCCGCCGGATCAGGTAGCGCGACATGGTGTCGGCCAGCCCGTCGGACCGGATCACCATGTGCACCCGCCGGGCTGACTGGGCGAGAAACACCGCGGCCTGACCGGCGGAGTTCCCCGCCCCGACGATGACTACGTCCTCGCCATTGCAGAGGTTCGCCTCCATCTGGGTCGCGGCATAGTAGACGCCCGCGCCTTCGAACCGCTCGCGGCCCGGGATCGCGAGCCGCCGATATTCCGCCCCAGTCGCAACGATCACGGTGCGGGCCCCGATCCGCCGCCCGTCGCCCGTCTCGACGGTGTAGGGCCGCCGCTCACAGGCGAGCCGGGTGGCGCTCCGGGCGACCAAGACTTGCGCCCCGAACTTCTGCGCCTGGGTGTAGGCGCGCTCCGCCAGCTCCTGCCCCGAGACGCCCGTCGGAAAGCCGAGATAGTTCTCGATACGGGAGCTCGAACCAGCCTGGCCACCCGGCGCGGTAGTCTCCACCACGAGGACGTCGAGGCCCTCCGACGCCCCGTAGACCGCCGCCGCGAGCCCCGCTGGGCCAGCCCCGACGATGACCAAGTCCCGAAGCTGGGTCTGATCGATCGAGTCGTTAAGGCCGAGGCAATCTGCCAGCTCGGTGTTGCTCGGGTTGCGGAGCACGACATCTCCACCCCGACAGATCACCACCGGCACATCCGCCGGCTCGACGTGGAAGCGATCGAGCAGGTCCTGGACCCCATCATCGCGATCGAGGTCGACGGAGCTATAGGGATGGCCGTTGCGCTCCAGAAACTCCTTGACCCGCAGCGTTGCCTGGCAATGCGTTGACCCCAGCACGACGACGTCGGAGACCCCGCGGGCGACCAACTCCAGACGTCGCAGGATGTAGGCCCGCATGAAGATTTCACTCAGTTCGCCGTCCGCCTGGATCAGCGCCAGCAGCGCGTCGCGATCTACTTCGATCACCTCACCCGCCGTGTGCGCCTCGATCCGCGCGAGCCCGCGGCGACCTGAGAGAACCGTGAGCTCGCCCGTAAACCCGCCCGGCCCGAACGACACGGCGGGCTGCTCGGACCCCGCGGTGAAGACGTCGACGCGGCCGGCGACGACGACGAAGATGCGACCGATGAGCTCGCCCCGCTGGACGAGCACCTCACCGGCCTCGACCGGGCGGCGCCGCCCGTGGGCGGCGACGCGGGCGAGTTGCGCCGCTGTCAGGGTGGGAAATACGCGCTCGGGCCGTCCGGCCCGAGTCGCGGGAAGCTCCACTACCCCCTCCGTCACCGAACTGCTCACCGCCCGTTCCCCCCTCGTATGCCTCTACGAACCATACCTAATCGAGTCGTCAAGTGGGGGCGACGCCGAGGGGCCGCGGCGCAGGCTCGCGCGCGGCCGGGACGTCGGTCAGGCCGTCGCCATGCCCTTTGCGAACGCCCGGACGCGGAACGCTACGACCAGCTGCGCGATGCCCACCACGAGCGCGAACCACGCGATCAGCGCCAGGACCGCCGCCACCGTGAGCCTTGGGTACGCGATCGCCGCAACGGCGAGCGCCAAGGTCAGCACGGCGGACACGATGCTCCACGTCCCGGACGTTCCCATCGTGCGCTGGGCGCGAGCAAGCATGAAGAGCGCTAGGCTCGCGAACGCCATCCACAGTGCCACCGAGACCACGATGTACAAGACCGATAGCGCCGGATTCATGAACGCGAGCACACCGAATGCGGCGCTGATCACGCCTTGGATGAGGAGCACCCACCAGCGATCGAACATCGGGCGCAGGCGGAAAGCGTAGACCAAGGCCAGGATCCCATCTACCAGTGCGTATGCGGCAATGAACGCCACGAGCACGACGAGTGTGGCGCCCGGCCACCAGAGCGTGAGGACGCCAAACACGATCGCCGCTACACCACGAAGCAGGAATAGCCACCAGTGATGCCGGACGGCGGTAGCAATGTGCTCGGGGATCATGAGCCGCCTCCCTAGAGGGGGTCAACGAGTAGTCGCCGCGACACCGGCGGACGCGGGAACATGGAGTCCGGGCGGGCGTCCGGATAGAGGCGTTGCGCGGCATCGGCCTCGCCGCATCTCGTCGCGGGGCGAGCGACGGTCAAGCGCCTAGTTCATTCCACGTTACCGAGCCGTGACCCCTGGGTCGCGCGCGTGAAACGGCGCACCGGCAGCATCAACCCGCACGCGTTGCTCTGCTTGCTCACGCCGCCGCCCCGGAGGTGCCCTCATGGAGCCGCTTCACCGCTCGGCCGTCGTCATCGGCCTCACAGTCGTCGCCGCGCTCGCCACTGCATGCGACCAGCCCACAGCCGTCACCCCGCGTCGCATCGCAAGCGAGCACGTCGCGACGTTGGACGACGCGACCAGCGTCCAGCGCGTCTTGCTCATCAGCGTCGACGGAATGCACCAATCAGACCTGACCCGCTACGTCGAGACGCATCCGCAGTCGACGTTCGCGAAACTCCGTCGGCGTGGTTCGAGTTTCGTGAACGCTTCGGCTTCGAAACCGTCCGATTCGTTCCCCGGCCTCCTCGCCATGATCACCGGTGGGTCGCCGCGGTCGACGGGCGTCTTCTACGACGTGTCCTACGATCGCACACTCTCGCCTCCGGGCTCGGCCTGTAAGACCATCGGCACCGCGGTCGTCTACGATGAGTCGATCGAGTTCAACTCGAACCTCTCGGATGGCGGTGGCGGAATTGATCCCACCACCCTGCCCCTCGACCCTAGCCGTGGGTGCACGCCCGTCTATCCACACCAATACCTGCGCGTGAACACCGTGTTCGAGGTGCTCCACGCCGCCGGCCGACGCACCGCCTGGGCTGACAAGCATTTCTCGTACGACCTCGTGAATGGGCCCTCGGGACACGGCGTGGACGATCTCTTCACCCCGGAGATCGTCGCCCTCCTACCGAACGGCGAGACGGGCGAGACGAACGCGGCAGATGCGCAAACCTACGACGCGATCAAAGTGCGCGCGATCCTCAATGAGATCGATGGCAAGGATCACTCGGGCACACGGCCGGTCGGCGTGCCCGCCATTTTCGGTATGAACTTTCAGGCCGTCAGCGTCGGGCAGAAGACGGCGGGATACGCCGACGCGACCGGCACCCCGACTGCGGCGCTCGCGAGTTCCTTCGCCTTCGTGGACGCTTCCCTCGGTCAGTTTGTCGACGAGCTCGCGCGCCGCGACCTGCTCAACACCACCGCCATTATCATCTCAGCAAAGCACGGCCAGACGCCGATCAACCGGGCGCTCCGGCGCGTCGTCGACGACAACCTCCTCACCACGGTCGCCAACAGCGTTGCCAGCGACTTAGTGGCGCAGGTGACCGCCGACGATATCGCGCTTTTCTGGCTCAACGACCAATCGAAGGCTGCGGCCGTGGCGGATGCCTTGGTGGCCCAGGCATCCGTGCTCGGGATCACCTCGACGCTCGTGGGCGACGACCTCCGATCCCTCTTTAATGATCCACGCAAAGACGCGCGTACCCCCGACGTCATCGGTCTCCCGGCCGCAGGCGTCATCTACGCCAGCCCCAGCGCCAAGAAGCTTGCCGAACACGGCGGCTTCCATGAGGAAGACATTCACGTCCCCCTCCTCGTGATCTTGCCACCGGGGGCGGGCGCAACGCTCGAGGGCGCTGCCGCTGGCGCCGCCGTGAGCACGCCCGTGACCACGGCGCAAATCGCCCCGACCATTCTGAGGCTGCTCGGTCTCGATCCGGACGCGCTCAAGGCCGTGCAGCTCGAAGGTACCGAGCCACTCCCGATCACCAAGAGCGACTGAGCCTCGTTGCCACCGACACCCCGGGACGCTGCAGCGTCCCGGGGTGTTTCCTTTGGCCCGAGGATTGCTCAACGACCTGGGCGCGCACTCTGAGGCGATCTGGACCCTTTGAGGGTCGCCCGCGTAGCAGCACAGCCGGTTGGGCACTTGCAAGCGCTCCGCTCGGACTCGCTTCATTATTAGCTCACGAGAGTGACGACCTAGTCGTACTGCGTCGCGCATCAACCCTCCGCCACAGTGGATCTAGGGGCAAGCTGATGGCACAGTTTCCAGCACCCACCGAGGGAATCCTGCTCACCCACTTCATCGTGTCGAGGGACGTCGAGCGTTCCCGGCGCTTCTACGTCGAGGTTCTGGGCGGCGAAGCGCTGCTGGAGGGTGAGCCGTCCATCGTCGCATTAGCAAACGGCTGGATCACCATCAGCACTGGTGGAGGGCCCACCGACGACAAACCGACCGTGACGCTCGAGCCACCCGCCGACCCTCATCACGCCTCGGCTTTTCTGAACATCCGGGTCGCCGACATCAAAGCTGTCTATGAACAATGGAGGGCCCGCGGAGCACAATTTCTGACCCCGCCGATCGATCGTGGCGTGGAGATCCGGTGCTACATGCGTGACCCTGATGGTCATCTGATCGAGGTGGGTCAGTTGGTCGGTCGGGTCTAGGAACCGATTGCGCCGACTGCAGAGGGCCGCCCCGCACTGGGTTCTGCTTCAGGAGGGCGATGGCTGGGGTTCGTGTTGGCGCAAAGCTGCCTCGAGGGTTCGACCTCGATTAGCTGAACCAGAGTAAAACGTCTCAACGCACTGGTAAACCCTGTCAACATGATCAGCGGAGCGGCAACGGACTGTGGCCAAGAACCGCCCGCCCTGGGGGGTCGGTTCCCCATGCCGCAGTCCACTTTTACAACGACTTCAAGAACTCGATGATGGCATCCGCGTCGCGTCGCGGGAGCGCGCGGAAGCGACCCACGACGGCGCTCGCCTCCCCACGATGCCGCCGGATCGCGTCGCGCAACGTGAGCGATGCCGCATCGTGCATCAACCGGGGTCGCAGCCGCACGCCCCACAACGGCGCCGTCCGTACCTTGTTTCGGGTAAGGGCGACGCTGTCGATCGAGAAATCCTTCAAGGGGACCTTGTACACCTGGCGTCCGTAATGCTCGGGCATCGCCATCACGATCCCGTCGCCCGTCCCGACGTCGTGCAACAAGAAGTCACCGAACGGGTGGAACGTCTTGCCTCCGAGAGCCGGCGGGATGATGAACTTGCCCCCGTTGATGGCGGTCCCCGGAGCGGCCGTCGTGAGGGTACGCACGTGGCACGTGACACAGCCGATTCGATCGAATAGGGCCGAGCCGCGGCGCGCTGCGGGCGTGGCCGCGAGAATGGTATCCCGGGCTGGCGCCTTCGTCGCGCGGACAAATCGGGCGAAACGGTCCACATCGTCCAACCCCGTCGAGTCGGGCTGGTCGTTGGGCTCTTTAGCCGTGTTGCAGAGCGCGGTAACCTCATCGGGGAAGAGCCGGGTCGTGATCCCCATCTCGTTCAGGTAGGCATCGCCCGCGAACGACAGCAGGCTCGCGTGCTGATCCTTCCACCCAAAGCGCCCCACCCGCGTTTCCCCGGGCGCCTCGACGACCGGCACGCGCAACGCCTGTCCATGGATTACGCCACGGGTCGCGCGGCGCTGCGCACGCGCCTGACCGACGAGCGTGCTGTCGTCGAGCGCCTCGACCAGCCCGTCGCCGAGGAGGTTGAGGGATAGCCGGAAGGTGCGGATCGTCTCCGCGTCCGGGACCCGCTCCTGGATCTCCGAGTCGGGAAACATGGCGTTCGGGCAGATCGCGCGATCGTTAACGAGCGTCCGTTCCGCAATGACGACCTTGCCCCGATCGATCGGGATGCTCGCGTTTTGGAAGCGCCTGCGGGCATCGAGATGCCCGACGCGGAGCTCGCTGATCTGGCTCGCTCCGCCAGAGACGGGGTTCTGGTGGCACTCGCGGCACGACTGCGCGTTGTAGAGGGGGCCCAAGCCGTCGTCGATCCCTTCGACCTCGTCGAACTTGGCCTGGTCGGCCTGGTGGATCGAGTCGCTGACCAGGCCATTGCTCTTGTTGTCGAACCCGGTGGGTGCTTCTGTGAGCTCGCTCACCCCCACACCGAGGGCCATCACGACGCCGAGTCCAGCGGCAGCCAGCTGGAGTCTCATACGGTCCTCCCTTGCAGTCCTCGAGCGCGCGAACGCGCGCGACGTTTCTCTTGCAACGTCAGGCACACCACCGGGATACGGCAACCGACGGGTTCGATCGCGGGCGCCGATCGGCCGGCTCAACGCGTCCGGGAGGGCTGGAGCAGCGCTCGCAGCCGACCACGCGCCGCAGACACCCCAGGCGCCGTCGCCCAGAACGCGTCGATCGCCCGGCGCTCTAGCTGCGACAAGTGCCACGACATCGGCCCGCCGCTCGGCAATTCGAACGTG
>DATLKW010000005.1:0-3627 GCA_035538175.1 Gemmatimonadales bacterium
CCGCTTGGCGTCGGGTTGCTGCGGTGAGCCGCGCGTGAGGGAGTCCACTAGCGGCGCACGGCTGGGCCCGATCAGTCCTGCGCCGCGGTGCTTAGGCTACCGTCTCCGGAGAATCGCTCGCGCCGGCGCCCCCTCGTGTCCGCCGACCTTCATCGGCAGGACGACCAGATCATAGTCGCCCGCCGGGGCGTCGCTCAGGTCCAGGCCTTCGACGATCGGCGTTCCCCGCCCGAGCAAGATCCGATGGGTCCGTGGCGCCGCGGCGCCGAACTGCTCGGCCGAGAGGTAGTCGATCCCCACGAGTCGGACGCCCGCGTCGGCCAACAGCTGCGCCGCATCGGGGGCGATGTAGGCGAAGTCGCGGTGAAACTCGGGAGCGTACATCCATCGGTGCTCGGTGCTTCTCGTCCGGAACAGCACGCGCGGGGCACCTCGCCATTGATGCCGGTTGAGTTCGGCGGCATCGATCGCCTGCACGCTATCGGGGATCTGGACGACCCGCGCCGGACCCACAAGCGCCTCGAGCGGGATCCGGTCGACCGGAGCGCCGTCGACGACGAAGTGCATCGGGGCGTCGATGTGGGTGCCGCTGTGCGCGCCTAACGAGTAGGCCGACAGCGTCAGCGCATCGCCACGCCGCATGTCCATCAAGAAGTCGAACTTCATCGGCGCGTTCCCCACGTACACCGGCGTGGTCGCGGGATCGAGCGTCGCGGTGGCGTCGATCCATCCTCCGCTGTCGACGTGCGCTGGGACAGGGACGGCGGGCTCGGTCAGTGCGGGCCCCCGCCCAGCGGCAACGGCCAGCATGACTACGGCGACGCGGGACCCGAGCAGTCGGTCGATGGGCATGTTGTGATCTCCTTCTTCAGATGAGCGCGCTGAGCCCCAGGGTGAGGAGCAGCCCGGTCACGCCGATGATGGTTTCTACCGCGGTCCAGGTAGCCAGGGTCTGGGGGACCGTCATGTTGAAGTACTCCTTGATGAGCCAGAAGCCGGCGTCATTCACGTGCGACAGCATCAACCCGCCGGCGCCCGTGGCGAGCACGAGCAGCTCGGCACTCGTATGCGGGGTCGCGGCGGCGATCGGCGCCATAATGCCCGCGGCCGTGGTCATCGCCACCGTGGTCGAGCCCGTGGCCACGCGCACGACCGCGGCGACCATCCACGCGAGGACGAGGGGCGACACGCGGGTCTTGATCGCGACGTCGGCGATCGCCTGACCGACACCGCTTTCGACGAGCACGCGGTTGAACCCCCCACCGGCTCCGATCACGAGGAGAATGGCGGCCGTAGGCGCGAGACAGTCGTTCGCCATGGCGAGCAGTTTGGCGCCTGTCAGGCCGCGGGCAACGCCCAGGGACCAGAAGGAGAAGAGCAGGGCGAGGAGGAGCGCCACGACCGGGCTGCCCAGAAGATCGAGCGTCGTTCGGGCCGGGTTTCCCGCGACGAGCGCCACGTCCGCGGCACTGGCGCCGAGCATCAGCAGCACCGGGACCAGCACCACGAAGAGCGACAACCCGAAGCTCGGCAGCGCGGCCGGCGTGTCGGTCGTCTCGTCCCCCCCGCCTCCAAAGCGGCCCACGAGCTGCTCGGCCATGGGATTGCCCGCGGGGAGCGTGATGCGGGGCGCGATCCACACGGCGAAGATCGGGCCCGCGAGCGCGGCCGTCGGGAATCCCACCAATAAGGCGTAGAGGATTGTCCGCCCGAGGTCGGCACCCAGGGCCGTCACGGCGAGCATGGCGGCCGGATGCGGGGGCACCATGCCGTGCACGACCGATAGGCCCGCGACCAACGGAATCCCGACTTTGAGGAGGGAGGTTCCCGTACGGCGGGCGATGGTAAAGATGAGCGGGATGAGGAGGACAAAACCCACCTGGAAAAAGACCGGGATCCCCACGATGAAGGCGACCACCATGATCGCCCAGTGCACCCGTCGCTCGCCGAATCGGGCAATGAGCGTCGTCGCGATGCGCGCGGCGCCCCCCGACTCGGCCATCATCTTCCCGAGAATCGTCCCGAGGCCCACGACGACAGCGATGCTGCCCAGCGTCGCGCCGACGCCATCCTGAAACGCCTTGACCAGGCCACTGGCGGACATGCCCGCCGCGGCGCCCATGCCGAGCGAGACCGTGACGAGGGCGACGAACGGGTGGACCTTGAGCCGCGCGATGAGCAGGATGAGTACGCCCACCGCGAGCAGCGCATAGAACGGGGTCATGCCGCGAGCCGGGCCACGATTTCCGCCACGATCGCATCGGGCGGGTCCGCTAAGTCGAAGCTCCACGCCTGTTCCTCGGGGGTGGGAGCTTCGAGCGTCGCGAGCTGGCTGTCGAGGAGGGCCGCGGGCATGAAGTGCGCCTCCCGGTGCGACAGGCGCTCGGCAATGAGCGCCGGGTCGCCCGTGAGGTGCACGAACCGCAGCCCGGTGTCGGCGGTGCGCAGGATGTCGCGGTACGCGCGTTTGAGCGCGGAGCACGAGACGACGAGGCCCGTGCCCGTCCGCCGGGCCTCGGCGAGACGCGCGGCGATCACGGCGAGCCAGCCCTGGCGATCCTCGTCCGTGAGGGGAATCCCCTGCGCCATCCGCTCCACATTGTGCAGGGGATGGAGATCGTCGCCTTCGAGAAAGGGCACGCCCAGGGCTCGGGCCAAGCGCTCGCCGACGAGGGTCTTGCCGGCGCCCGAGACGCCCATCACGCAGACGCGGATGGCACGCGGGGCGCGCGTCGTGGCGTTCAGGGGTTCGCCTCGCAGCCGCCGCACTCAAAGCGCAGCGCTAAGAGCCCGCTGCGCATCCGGCGTCGCACCCTGTTCGCACCCATCCGGGCGAGCCCGATCATGCCGAGCTGCATGTCACCAATCCTTTCCCGCGTCGTCAGAGCAGCCCGTTCAGCCCGCGCGTCGCACCAGCACCTCGATGAGTGCGCGAATGGCGCGGCCGCGGTGCGACACCCGTTGTTTCGCGGCGAGGGGCGCCTCGCCGAAGGCCAGCTGGAGGTCGAGCGAGTAGAAGAGCGGGTCGTAGCCAAACCCGCCACTCCCGCGGGGCGCCGTGAGGATCCGTCCCTCGCACGTCGCCTCGACGAGCTGTGGCTTGGCGAGGGGCGTCTCGAGATACGCAACGACGCAGCGGTAGCGTGCGGTGCGCTGCGCCTCGGGCACCGTGGCCAGGCGCGCGAGCAGGAGGGCGTTGTTGGCGGCATCGCCCGCCCCGGCGCCGTGCATCTCCGCCCACCGAGCCGAGAAGACGCCAGGCGCGCCGTCGAGTGCGTCCACCTCGATCCCTGAGTCTTCGGCGAGGGTCGGGATGTCGCCGCGTTTGGCGAAATAGCGGGCCTTCGCCACGGCGTTCTCAGCGAAGCTCGTCCCCCGCTCCAAGTCCGCCTCATCGGGGAGGCGCTCGAGAAATCGATCCGCCGGGAAGACCAGGTCGAAGGGCAGGCCGGTGAACAGGTCGCGGATCTCGAAGGCCTTGCCGGGATTGCGGGTGGCGAAGAGCAACCGCCGCGACCGATCCCGAGCGGCGGGGGAACGAGGCGCGCTCACCGGTTCCCCTCGGTCCGCAGGCGCGCGACGAGCGCGGTCGTCGAGACCCCAGCCACGAGCGGGACGCGGACGACG
>DATLKW010000006.1:0-45397 GCA_035538175.1 Gemmatimonadales bacterium
CCCAACCCCCGCAACAGGGCCGCCATCTCGTTCACCCGGTTGTAGAGCTCCTGGTAGGTGAGGGCGACGTCGGGCTCTCCCTCGGGCTCCGGAACGAAGATGAAGGCGGCCTTGTTACGGTACTTGTCGAGCTGGCGGTCGACGCAGTTGTAGGCGGCGTTGAGCTTGCCGCCGACGAACCATTTCCAGAAGGGCGCGTCGCTCGTATCGAGGACCGTGCGGTAGGGCTCGACCCAGCTGAGCATGTCCGCGTAGACCTTGAAGCAATCGGGAAATCGGTCGAGGCCGAACTGCTCGAAGATGCGTTCGTCGCGGAGGTTCGCCTGCGCCTTGAACCGCTCGGAAGGATACAAGTACTCCTCTTCCTTCCAATGCACGGCGATCTGCGCTTCGGTGACATCGGTCAATTCCTGCGGCGGTGCGGTCTTGGCCATCGGTCAGGTGCCTCCTCGTCGCTCCTACGTCTCGCTCGAGCCGGCCCGCGCCGCCCCCGCTAGGCCTCCGCACCGAGACGCGCCCCCCGCCGGCCGCTGGGCACGGCGGGGGAGGGTCGGCTCGGGGTGGGGCGGCGGGTCGATGTAGGCGTTCACCGGGCGTTGGGGGTTTCGAGCTAAGGTATGCCCTCGCAACGGCGAGCGGTCAAGGCACGTCTTGCAAACTGCCGTGCGGCCCTCGCTCTGCGGCAGCCCGTGGCGTGAGCGGCGCCACCCCCCTTTTTGACAACGGGTTGGTGGCTCGCAGGTTAGACACCCTGGCATCAGAGTCGCATAGCCCCTCCGGCGGCCACATTACCTGGAGCCGACTGTGGAGGAGTTGATGGCGATGTCGACGCATCCCACCGAGAAAGTCCTGGCCGCGCCCGAGACGCTGGGCCTCGAGTCGCGCACGGTGTTCCGCCGCGCGGCGACCGAGCTCCTGGAGCAGCTGGGCGAGGGCGCGGGACGCCTCGTGATCGATCTCTCTGGGACGCGGGCGATCGACAGCGCGGGGCTGGGCGCGCTCATGCTGATCCAGCGCAAGGCGGCGGAACGGCGCCTGACGGTCTGCTTGCGCGGTGCGAACGAGGAGCTGCGCTTCCTGCTGGTGCTGACCAAACTCGACGACTTGTTCGAGCTCGAGAGCGGCGCGACGCGCTGAGGCGTCCCGGGCTGGGGCAGGGGGGAGGGGGGCCGCATATATTGGCCCACCTATGGCGTCCCCCAGTCGCCCCGCGGGCGCCCGGCGCCGCGTGCTATTCGTCGAAGACGAATCGGCGCTGCGGCGCACCTATCAGCGATTCTTTGCCACCCGCTACGACGTGGCGTTCGCCGCGACCGGCACCGAAGCCCGACACCAACTCGACAGCTTCCAGCCAGAGGTCCTCGTCCTCGACCTCCGGCTGCCCGACACCGACGGCGTGACCCTGCTCCAGGAGATCCGCCAGTCCCGCCCCACCCTGCCCGTGATCGTCACCACCTCTTACATCAGCATGGAGCCCCTCTTCCAAGTGCTCGACCTGGGCCATTCAGGCTACCTGGTCAAGCCGTTCGAGCTGGACGACCTCGCCGCGCGCATCGATGGTCTCGGCTGAGGGCCTGCGGCACGCCTACGGGGCCGTAGTCGCGCTCGACGACGTGTCCTTCACCCTCGGCCCGGGGCACACGCTCGCCATCTTCGGGCCGAACGGGGCGGGGAAGACCACCCTCCTGCGGGTCCTCGCTGGCCTGGTCCGACCCAATGGCGGCTCCGCGCGCGTGGCGGGAGGCCGACACGCGATCGGCTGGATCGACCATCAGTCGCACCTGTACGGGGACTTGAGCGTGCGCGAGAACCTTGAGTTCTGGGCGACGCTCTACGGCGTCCCCCGAGCGGCGCGGGCCCCGCGCGCCACGGCCCTGGTCAAACGCCTGGGCCTGGCCGCCCGCGCCGACACGCCCGTGCGCACTCTGTCGCGCGGTCTGATGCAACGCGCGGCGATCGCCCGGGCGCTGATCCATGAGCCACCAGTGCTCCTCTTGGACGAGCCCTTCACCGGACTCGACCTCGCGGCCGCGGCGGAGCTCCGGGCCCTGCTCGCCGAGCTGCGGGGCGCGGGGCGAGTCGTGGTCCTCACCACCCACAACGTCGACGAGGGCGTCGAACTCGCCAGCGACGTGGCGTTTCAACACCGGGGACGCTTCGTGGCCTTCGGCCCGCGCGGCACCCGCAGCGCGGCCGAGATCGCTGCGGCCTACCGCCAGGCGGTGCGGACCGACGATGCGTGAGACGCTCCGAGAGGCCTGGACGATCGCGCGCAAGGACCTGGTGCTCGAGTTCCGGACGCGCACGGCCTTGCTGTCGGCCTTCGTGTTCACGGCCCTCGTGCTCACCGTGTTCTACTTCGGCCGCGATCCCACGGCGGTGGCGACCATCGATCTCGCGCCGAGCATCCTGTGGGTCACGTTCACGTTCGCGGCCATGCTCGCGTTGAACCGCGCCTTCCAGCTCGAGCTCGAGCATGGGGCGCTCGATGGGCTGCTCGTCTCGCCGCTCTCACGGCCGGGACTCTACCTCGGCAAGCTCGTGGCGAACCTGGCGTTCGTCGCCCTCATAGAAGCCGTGGGGCTGCCGCTCTTCGTGCTCTTTTTCGACGTGCCCGTGTGGCCGGTACTCCTGCCGCTCCTCGGCGTGATGGCGCTCGCCACCACGGGCTTCGTGGCCGTCGGCACCCTGTTCAGCGCCATGGTGATCCGGATGCGCTTCGCCGAGCTGATGCTGCCGGTCCTGCTCCTGCCGTTTCTCTTTCCCCCGCTGCTCGGCGCCGTGCAGATTACGGCGCGCCTCTTCGGCGGGCGGCCCTTGAGCGAGGCGGGAGGTTGGCTTAGGTTGCTCGCCGCTTACGACATCCTGTTCGTGTCGCTCGCGACGCTCCTCTTTCGCCACACGGTCGACGAATGACGCTCCTCGCGAAAGGCCGCGCCATCACGCTCCTGGGCCTGTGCGGTCTCGTGGGCGTGTACGTGCGCGCCCTGGCGTTCACCCCGGTGGAGCGCGTGCAGGGCCTGGCGCAGAAGATCTATTACCTGCATGTGCCGGCCGCGATCTGGGCTGAAACGGCGATGATCTTCGTGGGGCTCGCCGGGGCCTTCTATCTCTTCCTGAAGGACGAGCGCCTCGACCGCTTCGCGGCGTCGTCGGCGGAAGTGGGCACCGTCTTCGCCACCATCGTGCTCACGACGGGCCCCATCTGGGGCAAGCCGATCTGGGGCACGTGGTGGACGTGGGATGCGCGGCTCACGTCGACGCTGCTCCTCTTCTTCGTGTACGTCGGGTACTTGCTCCTGCGGGCGGCCGTGGTCGACCCCTTTCTGCGCAGCCGCTACGCCGCCGTGCTCGGCATCTGCGGGATGTTCCTCGTCCCCTTCATCCATTTCAGCGTCTACCTGTTCCGCACGCTCCATCCCGGCCCCATCGTCCTGAAGCCGAGCGCGCCGTCGTTGCCGGCGCCGATGCTTGTGACGTGGGCGGTGTCCGTCGCCGTATTCACGGTGCTCTATGTGGGATTCGTGACGCAGCGGTATGCGCTGGCCGTCCGCGGCGCGGCCCCCGAGCGCGGGGAGGCCGGCCCTGGCTGACGTGCCCTCGACCGGCGGCTACATGGTCGCGGCCTACGTCGTGACGGCGGTCATCCTCGTCGCTTACGCCGTGGCGCTCTACCGGCGCGGGAACCGCCCCTAACCGTCCCGTTTGTCGACGAACAACTCGGCGCGGGCGGCGGACAGGCGTTCCAGGCCGTTCGGGACTTGGGTGGCCCAGAGGTGCAGCGCTTCGTCCGCCGCGGTGATATCCCCCGCTTGGAACAGGGCCTGGGCGTTGCGCCGCAGGGCGTCGGCTCCGGCGCCCGCCGCGTAGGCGCGCGCGAACCGCGCGGCCGCCTCGGCGTGGCGGCCGGCGCGGCGATACAGGTCCCCCGCCGCGAGCGCGGCGTCGGGACGCTCCTCGAGGGTCAGCACCTGCTCGTAGGCGACGAGCGCGTCCTGCTGGCGGAACACCATCTGCCATGCCTCGCCGAGGAGCATCCAGGCGTCGGGGTTGGCGGGGAAGCGCACCGCGCCCTCCTGCGCCACCGCGACTGCCCCCCAGCGATCCTCGATCGCGCGCCGCAACCGCACCAGGGCGGGGTAGCACTCGGCGAACGCCGGGGTCACGACGCACCCGAGCCGCAGCCACCAGTCGGCGCGCTTCGGCGCCTCCCGCTGGCTGGCGGCGGCGCGACGCACGGTGAAGCGCACCAGCGCGGCGCGCAGGGATCGGAGCATGATAGATTGCAACAATCTATGCGAGACCGTCCGCGATCGCCGCGCGCGACACGCGCGCTCTCGGGTCGGCGGATCGTCGTGACGCGTGCGCGCGATCAGGCGGGCGAGCTCATCCAGGCGCTCACGGCCCTCGGCGCCGAGGTCGTCGCCGCGCCCACCATCCGCATCGTCCCCGTCGCCGACTTGCGCACCCTCCGGACCGCCCTCGCCGCGCCCACCCCGTACGACTGGATCGTCTTCACGAGCCAGAACACGGTCGAGATCGTGTGCGCCCGGCTGGCCACGTGGGGACTCGCGCCAGCCGATGTCGCGCGCTCGGCGATCGCCGCGATCGGGCCCGCGACGGCAGCGGCACTCGGGCGTCACGGGCTCGAGCCCGCACTGGTCCCCGAGCGCTTCGTGGCGGAGGCCGTCGTGACGGCCCTCGCCGCTCGGGGTCCGCTCGCAGGGACGCGCGTGCTCATCCCGCGGGCGCGCGAGGCCCGCGATGCGCTCCCCGATGGCCTGCGGACTCTGGGCGCCGTGGTCGACGTCGTGCCCGTCTACGAGACGGCCCGCGAACCGGGCGACGGCTCCGCGCTCGCGGCCGACATCCTCGCCGGGCGGATCGACGCCGTGTCGTTCACGTCGTCTTCCACGGTGCGCGGGTTCGTGGAGCTCGTGGGGCGGAGCGCGGCGGCCTCGGGCCGTTACGCGGCGGTGGTGATCGGCCCCGTCACGGCCCGCACGGCGCGCGCCCTGGGGATCGACGTGGCGGCCGAGGCGGCGGACTACACCGTGGGGGGGCTCGTCACCGCGCTCGTGCGCCACTTCGCCGCAGGGGGCGGGCAGAGCCCCCCGTGACGGCGTTCACGCTCGGCACCCGCGGGAGCGAACTCGCGTTGCGGCAGGCCGAATGGGTGCGGAACGCGCTCGGGGAGCGCGGGGTCACCGCCGAGCTCGTGATCATCCGGACGGGTGGCGACGCCGCCGTCGACCGCCCCCTCTACGAGCTCGAAGGCAAGGGGTTCTTCACGAAGGAGCTCGAAGATGCCCTCTTGGCCGGCACGATCGACGCCGCTGTCCATTCGCTGAAGGATCTCCCGACGACGCTGCCCGAGGGCTTGGCGCTTGCCGCGGTGCCCCGGCGCGCCCAGCCGACGGAGGTGCTCGTGAGCCGGGACGCGGGGGTCACGTCGCTCGCGGGGCTTCGCGCGGGCGCCACGATCGGCACCTCGAGCCTGAGGCGCGCGGCGCAGATCCGCTATCTCCGGCCCGATCTCCACGTCGTCGCGTTGCGCGGCAACGTCCCGACGCGCCTCGGCAAGGTCGCCCGGGGCACGGACGGCCTCGACGCCGCGCTCGTCGCCGGCGCGGGGCTCGAGCGCCTCGGCCTCGAGGGCCGGATCGCCGCCCGGCTCGATCCCCTGCTCGTGATGCCGGCCCCGGGCCAGGGGGCCCTCGGGCTCGAAGTCCGGGGCGACGACGCGCGCGCGCGTGGCACGCTCGCGCCCCTCGACGACCCGGCGAGCGCTCGGGACGTGACGGCGGAGCGCAGCCTCCTGGCGGCGCTCGAAGGGGGGTGCCAGGCCCCGGTCGCCGCCTACTGCGCCGCGGGCGCCGAGCTCGGGACCGAGGGGCCGCATCGGCTGTTCGGGCGCGTGACCGCCCAGGACGGCGCGGTCCAGATTACCGCGTCCGCCCCCCTCGACGAGCGAGCGCCCGCCGCGGCGGGGGTCCGCGTGGCGAGCTTGCTCCGGGCGGCGGGGGCGTCGAGATTGCTCGGCCGATGAGCCAGTTCCCGTTGCGCCGCATGCGCCGCCTGCGCCGTACCCCCGCCCTGCGTCGCCTGGTGCAGGAAACCCACCTCGCCCCGGCCCAGCTCGTGTGGCCGCTCTTCGCGTGCCACGGCCGCGGCGTCCGCCAGGAGGTCGGCCTCCTCCCAGGCGTCTACCAGACGTCCGTCGATGAGCTCGTCAAGGACGCGGAACGCGCGCACCGCCTCGGCCTGGGTGGGATCATTCTCTTCGGCCTCCCGGCCGCCAAGGACGCGACGGGCTCGGAAGCGTACGACGAACAGGGCATCGTGCAGGAAGCGGCGCGCGCCGTGAAGCGCGCCGTGCCCGAGCTCCTCGTGATGGGTGACGTGTGCCTCTGCGAGTATACCGACCACGGCCATTGCGGCGTGCTCCGCGACGGCGACGTGGACAACGACGCCTCCGTGTACCTGCTCGGGAAGGTCGCGGTCACGCAGGCGCGGGCCGGGATCGACATCGTGGCGCCGAGCGACATGATGGACGGCCGGGTCGCGGGGATCCGCAAGGCACTCGACGCCGCGGGCTTCTCGCACGTCCCGATTCTGTCCTATGCCGCGAAGACCGCGTCCGCCTTCTACGGGCCGTTTCGTGAAGCGGCGGGCTCCACGCCCCAGTTCGGGGATCGCCAGTCGTATCAGATGCAGGGCACGAACGGCGACGAGGCGATGCGGGAAATCGGGCTCGACTTGGCCGAAGGGGCCGACATCGTCCTGGTGAAGCCCGCGCTGCCCTGCCTCGACCTCATCCGCCGGGCGAAGCAGCAGTTCGGCGCGCCGCTCGCCGCCTATCAGGTGAGCGGCGAGTACGCGATGATCAAAGCCGCCGCGGCGCGCGGGATGGTGGACGAGGCGCGCGCCATGTGGGAGACGCTCTACGCGATCCGGCGGGCCGGCGCGGACATTATCCTTAGCTACTTCGCGCCGCAGGTCGCCGAGCAGCTCTAAAGGGCGAGCGCGGCGTCCTTACGATCGCGGCAGCAGCACCGCCTTCCACAGCGCCCCCGCTACCCCCGCACCGACCAGCGGGCCGATCCAATACACCGCGTGGGCGTCCCACTGGCCGGCCACGAGCGCGGGACCGAAGGCGCGGGCCGGGTTCATCACGGCGCCCGTGAAGCTTCCGCCCACGAGCGCATCGACGAAGATCGCGAGGCCGATCCCGAAGCCGCCGATGCGGGGCGCCTCGGACGACACGGCCGTGCCGAACACGGCGCTCACGAGGAAGAAGGTGAGCGCGGCCTCGATCCACACGCCCTGCATGAACGTGACGTCGCCGCCGAGCCGCGGCGTGCCCACGAGCGCGAGTCCCACGGCCGCTCGGGGCAAGAGGGCCTTCACGAGGCCCGCTCCGCCGACGGCGCCCGCCAGCTGGGCGGCGACATACGCCCAGGCGCGACGCCCGTCGATCCGATTCGCGATCCAGGCGCCGAAGGTCACCGCCGGGTTCATATGGCCACCGGAAATGCTCATCGTCATCGAGACGATGATCGCCATCGCCACGCCGTGGGCGAACGCCACGCCGAGGGGACCGATGCTCGCGGGGGTCGTGCCCGCGGCGACCACCGCGACCACGCTGCCCGCGCCCAAGAACACGAAGAGGAGCGTCCCGACGAACTCGGCCGTGAGGGGCCGCAGCTGGGTGGACATGAGAGGCCCTCGAAGGTGTAGGGAGATGTGCCGACGCGGAGAATTTGGGGGCCGGGCTAGGCCCGCCGCAATACGAGCGTGGCGTTGATCCCGCCGAAGCCGAACGAGTTCGTGACCACGACGTCCGGCGCCGCCGCGCGGCCCTGCTGCGGGAGGCAGTCGAGATCGCACGCGGGATCGGGGCACTCGAGGTTGAGGGTCGGCGGGAGCCAGCGCCGGTCCATCGCGAGCGCGCAGATCGCCGCCTCGATGGCGCCGCTCGCGCCGAGCGCGTGCCCATAGTAGCCCTTGGTGCCGCTCACGCTCAGGCGGTAGGCGTGGTCGCCGAACACCTGCTTGATGGCGACGGTCTCGGTCGCGTCGTTGAGTGGCGTCGAGGAGCCGTGGGCATTGATGTAGCCGACCTCGGTCGGCGCGACGCGCGCGTCGCGGAGCGCCAGGTCCATCGCCCGCGCGGCCTCGCGGCCGTCAGGGCGGGGGGCCGTCATGTGATACGCGTCGTTCGTGACGGCATAGCCGACGAGCTCGGCGTAAATCTTCGCGCCGCGGGCCACGGCGCGCGCCCGCTCTTCGAGCACGAGCACGGCCGCGCCCTCCCCCATCACGAAGCCATCCCGCCCTTCGTCGAACGGCCGCGAGGCGTGCGCCGGGTCGTCGTTGCGCGTGCTCATCGCGCGGATCACGTTGAACGCCGCGTAGGTCATGGGCGCGAGCGGCGCTTCAGCGCCGCCCGCCAACATTACGTCGGCGTGGCCCCCGCGAATTGCGCGGAACGCCTCCCCCACGGCGATGGTCCCTGAGGCGCAGCTCATCGCGTTGGTCGAGTTCGGACCCGTGCAGCCGAATTCGATCGCGAGGTTGCAGCTCGCGGCGCCCGGGAAGACGGCGAGCGCCAGCGCGGGGTCGAGCCCCCGCGGGCCGTCGGCGCGGAAGCCTTCCACCTGCGCCTCCGCGAACGCCACACCGCCCAACGCGGAGCCCATCATCGCGCCGACGCGCTCCAGCCGCTCGCGCGCCGGGTCGAGGCGCGCATCCGCGAGCGCGAACCGAGCGCTCGTGACCGCGAGCTGGGAAAAGCGATCGAGCCGCCGCGCCCGCTTCGCCTCCAGGTGGTCGAGCGGCCGGAAGTCGGGGATCTCGGCGGCGATCTTCGAGCGGAACGGCGTCGGATCGAAACGGGTGAGCTCACGTACGGCGGACGACCGGGCCGTCAGCCCGGCCCACACGCCGTCCGCGCCTGTGCCGATGGGCGTGACGGCGCCGACCCCCGTGATCACCACCCGCCGCTCGGGTGCGCTCCTCACGAACCCTCGAGCGCGCGTCGGAGCCCCGCGAGCGTGCGGGACGCAATCCCGTGGATGAACACGGGCCCGATCACGAACCGCGCCGCAAGCCCGCCGACGAGCGGCCAGGCGGGTCCCCGCCACTCGTGCACCACCGTCACCACGACGCCGCCTGGCCCGCCTGGCCCGCCTGGCCCGGCCGGGCCCGCCGGCGCAGCGGCGAGCTGCCACACCACGTCCATCCCGGCCGTGAGGCCGCGGACGTGCCGATAGCGGATCTCCCCGGCGCGCCGATCGACGCGCATCTCCGAGACCCACCACACGGGGTAGGCGAGCGGGCCGAAGGGGCGGCGCGCGGCCATCTCGACCGTGCCCCCCCCGTCGCGCCGCTCGAGAAACCGCACCCAGCGGTAGTGCGACAGAATCCGCGGCCAGCGCTCGACGTCGGCCGCGAGCGCGAAAACGCGATCGAGGCTCGCGTGGATCTCAGCACGGTCGACGGTGCGCATCGCGCCGCACGTCAGGGGCAGCGCCCAGGCCCGCGGTCTCGAGCCGCCGGCGCCCAGGCCGCCACGATGCGGAACCCCGGCCGGTAGCGGGCCACCGCCCGCACTCCCGCCTCGGTGAGCATCCGATTGAACTCCTCCCGCGTGTAGCCGCGTTTGAGCGAGACGACGGCGTCGTGGCGCGTCGAGCGGCTCATCCCTAACGAGAGACAGGCGACCCACGCGCCCGCCATGGCGGCGCGCGAACGGTGCAGGTCGGCGAGCACGACGGCGCGCCGGGCCAGCGCGTCGCACGCCGCGATCCAGCGCAGCGCCTCGGGGCGCGGCAGATGGTGCAGCACCTGGCTCACCACGACGACGTCCACCGCGCGGGCCCCGAGCGGGGGTGCGCCGCCGTCGGCGAGGATGGCCGCGAGGGGACGATCGCCTGCGCCTCGGGCGAGCCGCGCGGCCGCGCGATGCCGCTCGATGGCGATGAGCCGGAGCGCGAGACCGTGCCGGGCCGCCGCCCGCGCCAGCGCTCGCGGAATGTCTCCGAGCCCCGTCCCCACGTCCAGCAGGGTCCATGTCCGGGTCTCGTCGGCGGCCGCGCTGCGGCGCCAGGCGACGAAGAAGGGTTCGAGCGCCCGCAGGACCGCGCGGGTTCCGCCGAAGAGGGCGTTCAGGCGGGCGATGTCCCGGAGCTCCCGCTCGACCGCCCCAGGGTCGGCGCGCGGGTCGTCGAGCAGCTCGACCCCGATCATCGGCTGCCCTCGAGGCCCGCGTACCCGCCCCGGTAATACACCAGCGGCCGGCCATCCGAGACGCTGCCTCCCGTGACGAGGCCAAAGAACACCGTATGGTCGCCCCCCGGGGCCTCGCCCTGTTTGTCGCACTCGATCGTCGCCACCGTCCGCTCGAGCACCGGCAGGCCGTACCGACTCTCGCGGTAGCCGATACCGTCGAACCGGTTGGGGTGCTCCGCGGCGAAGCGGCGCGACAGGGCCTCCTGGTCCGAGGCGAGCACGTTGAGCACGAACCGCGGCGCCGCCTGCAAGGCCGGGTGCATGTCGTTCGTCCGGGCGACGCATACGAGCACGAGTGGTGGCTCGAGGGAGACCGAAGCCACGGAGCTCGCCGTCATGCCGACCGGTCGCCCGGCGGGGTCGCGGGTCGTCACGACCGTCACGCCAGTCGCGAAGCGGCCGAGCAGCTGACGAAACAGGTCGGGATAGACGCCGGGCATGGTCACCAGAGGAGACGGGCGAGCACCGCCGGGGCGAAGACGCGGCGCGCCGGGACGATGTTCCCGGCGGCGCTCACGAGAAGATCGGCGAGCGCCGGACGGCGCGCCAGGCGACGGACCACGCGGTTCGTGAGCGCGGGCCACCCGACGCCGAGGCCGATGAGGCGCTCGAAGAGCCATTTGCCGCGGAACGTGCGGCGCCGCGCTCGCCCGTAGGCGCGGAGCGCGGCGCCCGGGACGGGACCGGCGCGCTGCGCGAGCACGGGCGCGAGCGTCTCGGCCACGAGCTCCGCGCCCCGCAACGCGGCGTAGATCCCCTGCCCGGTGAACGGGTCAAAGAAGTCCGCGGCGTCCCCGACGAGGAGCGCGCCCGGCACGGCGGCGACCCGCGACCACTGCGCGAACGGCCCCGTCACAAGCACCTCGCGCACCAGCCGGCGCGACGCGAACCGACCGGCGAGTCCGGGAAACCGCTCGAGCTCGGCGAAGAACGTCCGGCGATAGTCTTGCCCACTCGCGCGCACAAGCCCGAGCGGCAGGACGAGCGCCACCGTCGTGACGCCGCCGCCCACGGGGCCGAGGCCGACGTACCCCCGCGCGCTCACGTGCAGCTCCCCGACGCCGTCGACCCCGGCGACGTCGCTTACGTGCGCGCTAAACGCGAGACGCTCGGGCGCCGAGACCCGAACGAGCCCCAGGCGACGCGCCACCACGGAGCGCAAGCCATCAGCCGCCACGACGACCCGGCTGCGGTAGGTCTCGCGCGGTCCCGTGCGCGACCGCCCCACGACTCCCGCGACCCGCCCGCGCTCGAAGACGAGGTCCTCGACGCTGAGCCCCTCGCGCACCTCGACGCCGGCTCGGGCGGCCGCGGCCACGAGCACGGTGTCGAAGGTCGCGCGCGGCAGCGCGAAGCTCGAGGCCGGAGACCCCGCGGTGAACCGCCCGCACATCGCCGTCCCGTCTGGGGCGACCACCTTCATGCCGGAGAGCTCGGCGTGGGCCGCCGCCGCCACGGCGTCGAGCACCCCCGCGCCGAGGCGCCGCAGCAGGTGGGTCGTTCCGGGGCTCAAGTACTCCGAGCAGGGTTTGTCGCGCGGAAATCGGGCGCGGTCGAGCAGCAGCACCTCTGCGCCCGCCTGCGCGAGCCGCAGGGCGGTCGCCGCCCCCGCCGGACCCGCCCCCACGACCACCGCGTCCCAGGTCACCGGCCGAGGGGCGCTATCCGAGCGCGAGCCGCGTGGCTGCGAGCGCCACGGCGGCGCCACACACCGTGGCGGCGAAGTTGACGCCATCGTTGTCGAGCCATTGCCGCCCCGCCACGAGCCGGACCGGCTCGTGGCACACCGTCCGGGCGCGCTCGAAGCGCGCGTCGCACGCAGGACACGCGTACTTGCCTTGCAGCGTCGCGCCGAGCAGGGAGTCGAGGACCATCCCCGCCACCCCCGCCCCGGCGCCGATCGCGAGCCCCGGGGCGGGTCCCGGAGCGGCCACCGCATGGGCCAGCCCGGCGATCGCGACCGCGCCCGCCACCCCACCGAGCGTCCCGAGCGCCGTCACCCCGCCTGAGGTACCGCGTGCTACGCGGCGGCCGTTCGTGATGAGTCGCGGGGAGAAGGGCGAGAACGCCCCGATCTCGGTCGCCCAGGTGTCCGCCGCGGCAGCGGCGAGAGCGCCCGCCGCGGCGGGCCAGGAGCCCAGGAGCGCCGCCGCGGCGGCGATGCCGCCGTTCGCGACGACTTGACGCGCCGTGCGCCGCGGGCCTCGGCGCTCGGCGAGCTGACTGAGCAGACTGCCGGAGAGAAAGAACGCCCCGAGCACCGTGAGCCCCCGCCATCCGAGCCCCCACACGGTGGTCCCACCGACGACCGCGGCCGCGACCACGCCGCCGCGGCTGAGCCAATTCACTCGTCGATTAGCTCGTCGAGGATGCGGCGCTTCAGCTCCGGAGGCGCGCCGCGACCGCGGCAGCGCATCTTCACGAACGTGAGAAAGACCTTCTCGAAATCGAAGTGCTCGCCACAGGGCGGACAGTCGGTGAGATGATGCCGGATTTCTTCCTCTACCTCCGGCGTGAGCTCGCGGTCGAGGTACTCATAGAGGTGCTCCATGCACTCGCGGCAATTCATTTCGCGTTCCCCTTGATGTACCCCATGCCCACGGCGTACTGGTACAAGCGCTGCTGCAACAGCCGCCGCGCGCGGAACAGGCGCGACTTCACCGTGCCGACAGGGACCTCCTGCACGCGAGCGATCTCCTCGTACGACATCCCCTCTACGTCGCTCAACACCACCGTCTCCCGGAATTGTTCCGGGAGCTCATCGATCGCGCGGAGCACTTCGTCGTCCACGATGCGGTCGAAGAAAGTGCCCTGCGGATCGTCATCCTGGACTTCGTCAAAGACGGAGAAGGGTTCGATCGCATCGATGTCGACCGTCTCGGGATGCCGCGTGCGCCGACGGTATTCATTAATGAACGTGTGGCGCAGAATCGTGAGCAGCTAACCCTTGGCGTTCGTCCCCCGTTCGAACTGATGCCAGGCGCGGTACGCCTTGAGCATCGTCTCCTGTACCAGGTCGTCGGCCTCGGCGGGGTTGCCGGTCAGCCGCAGCGCGACCCGATACAGACTGTCCAGGTGCACCAGCGCTTCGCGCTCGAAGCTCGCCCGCTTGTCCTTGTCGGCCTCGGCGGACGGGGTCGACGTGGACGGAGGTGGGGGCGCCGGGGGCGCCGGAGGGACCGGGGGGGCCGGGGGGGCCGGGCGGGCCGGGGGGCCGGGGGGTAGAGTACCGCTCATAACGCTCCGTAACCTCTCCCGGTGCGGCCGGGTTCCGCAATAGGGTGGCGGCGTGTACGTTTCGCGCGCCGTGGTCCATAGCATCGTGCCGCTCGCGGTCCTCGAGGCGGTCAAGAACCTCGACACGCCGGTCGAGGACGGTCTGTCGGAGTTCGCCGAGGAGCTGTTGTCGAAGCGACTCGGGCTATCCGAGACGGTGGCGATGCAACTGCGGGAATACGAAGCCATGGCGCGGCGCAATGCCGCCGCCAATGAGGGGCACGTCGAAGCCCTGCTACGGCTCGTGGGACGGCGGCCCGATGCCGACCTCGTGTTCGCCGACGCGGGGCGCCGCGCGGCCCGACGGGCGGTGCGCCGCCTCTTCGGCCTGACGCGGCTCGCCGCGAAGGGCGCTCCCCGACTGTTCGGCTACGCCGCCGCGCGCCGCGCGGCCCGCGCCGTCTTGGGCGCCGATTTGAAGCGCGAGCAGCACATCCCCGTCGCCTGGGTGCGGGACGCGCTGGCGGTGCACGCGACGCCCGACGGGTCCGCCTGCGCCCTCTACGGCACGGGCTTGAGCGAGCTGCTCCGCCTGCTCGTCGGCTTCGAGGGCGCCATGCTCCACGTCTCCTGCCGCGCGCGCGGCGGGACGGTGTGCGAGTGGCGGGCCGCCCCGCCCGATCCCCGACACCACTGATGGCCCTGCTCGAGGGCTTCGATTTTCCCGCGCTCGCCGACGCCTTGGGCGCGCTCGGGGCGGACGGCTGGCTCCTCTACGACTTCCGGAAGGTGAACCCCATCGCCGAGCGGATCCTCGGCCCGACCGGGATGGGTACGCGACGCCTGTTCGTGCTGCTCCCGCGCAGCGGTCGCCCGGTCGCCATCGCCCACCGGATCGAGCTCCAGCCGCTTGCCGACTTCCCGGGCGATGTGCGCCCCTACGGGGCGTGGGGCGAGCTCCACGCCCACCTCAGAGGGCTCGTGCGTGGCCGCACGCTCGCCCTCGAGATCTCCCCGCTCGATCAAGTCCCCTACCTCGATCGCGTGCCTCACGGCGTGGTCCAGCTCCTCGAATCGTTCGGGGCGCAGCTCGTGTCGTCGGCCCCTCTTGTGTCGCGGTTCGCGGCGCGCTGGTCCGAGCAGGAACGGGCGGGGCACCGCGCGGCCGCTGAAGCCCTCGCCAGCGTCGCTCGGGAGGCACTCGCATGGGTGGGGGGCGAGGCCGCCCGCGGAACCGAAGTCCGCGAGACGACCGTGCAGCGACGCGTGCGGGAGGCGATCGAGCGCGCGGGGCTCTGGACCAGCGACGGGCCGATCGTCGCGTTCGGGCCGACGACCGCGATGCCGCACTACGAGCCCCATCCCGGCACCGACCGCCGGCTCGCGTCGGGCGACGTCGTGCTCCTCGATTTGTGGGCCGGACCCGGACCGGGCTCAGTGTTCGCGGATCAGACGTGGATGGCGTTCGCCGGGCGCGCCCCCGACGCCGAGGTGCGGCGCGTGTGGGACACCGTGAAAGCGGCGCGTGACGCGGCGGTCGCCCTCGTGCGACGGGGCACTGGGGGCGCGGGCGGCGCCCCGCCGCTCACCGGCGCCGCAGTCGACGACGCGGCCCGAAGCGTTATCCGCCAGGCCGGGCTCGGCGACTACTTCGTCCATCGCACCGGGCACTCGATCGACCGCGATCTCCACGGCTCCGGCCCCCACATCGACAACTTCGAGACCGAGGACACCCGACCCCTGGTCCCCGGTGTGGGCTTCTCCGTCGAGCCGGGTGTTTACCTCCCCGGCCGCTTCGGGATGCGGAGCGAGATCAACGTCTACATCGGCGCGGCGGGACCCGAGGTGAGCCCGCGCGAGCCGCAGGACGCGCTGCTCCTGCTGTGACGCGGCGCGGGTTCGCTCACAACGCCGCGACGACGAGCCCGCCCCACACCGCCGCCCCGAGCGCCACGTGCGCGGCCGCGAGCGGCCGGGGGAGCTGCAACAGCACCATCGCCGCGGCCAGGGTCACCTGGGCGCCCACGAGGCCCACCACCCCCCACACGGCGCGTCGCTTCGCGCGCACAGCCCACCAGATCACGAAGGCGAAGAGCGCATAGGCGAGCACCCGGTGGGTCCAGTGAATGTGCTGGAGCGCGTTGCCGCTCGGGACGAGCTGCCCATTGCAGAGGGGGAACCCGAGACAGGCGCTCGCCGCCCCGGTGTTGGCGGTGAGCGCGCCGGCTAGAACGGTTGCGAATCCCAGCACCAGGGCCACGAGCCCCGTGGGGCCGGGGTCCCTCAGCCACCCCTCACTTCGCTCGCGCGCCACGACGAGCAGCGTCGCCAGCAGCAGCATGGCGGTCGCGAAATGCAGGACCACCGTCCACGGCGGGAGGCGCAGCCTGACCGTGACGGCACCGAGCAGCACCAGGACGACGAGGAGGCCGAGCGCCGCGTAGGGCAGGGCCGACGGCAGCCCGGGGGCGGCGGGATCGCGGGAGGCGTTGGCGCCGACGGACGCTCTTCTGTGCCTGCCCCGCAAGCGCCCGGCGTAGACCGCGAGCGCGAGTACGAGTCCCGATACCGCGGCCGCCACCAGCCGATGCGCGTACTCAATGAGCGTCGGGACATCGAGCGGCGGCAGGAGTCGGCCATTGCACAAGGGCCAATGCTCGCCGCACCCGAGCCCCGAGCCGGTAATACGCACGATCGCCCCGAGGACGATGAGGAGATAGGTGAACGTCACCGCGGTCCAAGCGAGCGGCGTGAAGCGTCGCGTCATGGGTGCGGAAATGTATACCGCCCGCTCGCGGCCACGAGGCGTGGTTTCAGTCTTCCAACGAACTGCAACGCGGGCCGGGGCCGCGAGGGCGGCGGCCGGCTAGGGGCGAGACTGCCCGAGCGTGCTGTGGCGCCGTCCGTACCGGAAATAGATGACCAGCCCGAGCGCCAGCCATACGAACAGGCGGATCCAGGTGTCGAGCGGGAGCGTGAGCATCAGGCCCAGACAGGTCAGGATGCCGAGGAGCGGGACCAGCGGCACGAAGGGCGTACGGAACGGGCGCTCCAGGTCGGGCCGCGTGTGCCGGAGCACCCACACGCCCGCGCACACCAGGACGAACGCGAGCAGCGTCCCAATGTTGACCCACGTGCCCAGGAGCTGCAGCGGCAAGAGCCCGGTGGCCACACAGACCGCGATGCCGGTATAGATCGTCGAGAGATACGGCGTCCGGAACCGCGGATGGACCCGGCCCGCCCAGTGCCCGAGCAGGCCGTCGCGCGACATCGCGTAGAACACGCGGGACTGTCCCAGGAGCATCACGAGGATCACCGAGCCGATGCCGAGGACCGCCCCGACGTCGATCGACACCCGGATCCACCAGGATGCCCCGATCCGCTCCAGCGCGTACGCCATCGGCGCGGGGTTGTTGAGCTCGCCGTAGGGGACGATGCCCACGAGCACGGCCGAGACGACGACGTAGAGCAGCGTGCAGACCGCCAGCGATCCGAGAATCCCAATCGGCATGTCGCGCTGGGGGTTCTTCGATTCCTGCGCCGCAGTCGAGACCGTGTCGAAACCGATATAGGCGAAAAACACCAACCCCGCCCCCCGCAGCACCCCCGACCAGCCGTACGTGCCCCACTCACCGGTGTTCGGGGGGATGAAAGGCCTCCAGTTGGCAGGGTTCACGTGCGACAGGCTCACGAGCACCACCAGGAGCACGATCGCGACCTTGAGGATGACGATCACGGTGTTGACCCGCGCCGACTCCCTGATCCCGATCACTAGGACGGCGGACATCGCGACCACGATGAGCACGGCCGGGAGGTTGATGAGCGCGCCGGTGAGGTTGAGCCCCGGGTGGGCGCACCCGGCGATGTGAGCGGCGACCTGGGAGGCCGTGCACAACTGCGTGGGCGGCGCGGTGAGGGTCGGCGGGATCCGCACCCCGAACAGCGCCAGCAGCGAGACGAAGTGGGCCGACCACCCGACGCCCACGGTCGCGGCGCCGGCGGCGTACTCGAGCACCAGGTCCCACCCGATGATCCACGCCGCGAACTCGCCCATCGTGGCGTAGGCGTAGGTGTAGGCGCTGCCCGCGACGGGCACGGCGCTCGCCATCTCGGCGTAACAGAGACCCGCAAACGCGCAGGCGACCCCGACGAGAATCATCGATAGCGGCACCGCCGGCCCGGCGTACAGCGCGGCGACCTGCCCCGTGATCACGAAGATGCCGGCGCCGATCACGGCGCCGATACCGAGCGTGACGAGATTGAGCGGGCCGAGCGCCCGCGTCAGGGCGTGGTCGCCCGCCGCCTCCGCCTCGGCGCGGAGGGTCCCGATCGGCTTGGTGGCGAAGAGGGTCACCCCAGCAATCTGCGGGACGGGTGCCTCTCGGCCCAACGACGCCGGGACGAGCGGGATTCAGAGCGGGACTAACGGCGCCGGGATCAGCCGGCGGTACCTCACCCCGCGCCCGTTCGCGAGACTGACTGGGCGCCAGGGGTGGAGACGAGCGCTAGATCGCGGGCCGGCCATGATGGCCCCCCGATCAGGCCGGTTCGCAGCTCGGGTGCAGGTTATATCGCCTCGAGCTGGTTTCAGTGGTACCGCATCCTCACACGCGCTATCGAGCCACACGGGTTCACAGCCGATCCAGGGTTCAGTAGGTCTCGAACACGGCGGTGGTGTCCTTCAGCCCCTGTCGCGCTCGGTAGCGCAGCCACACGCGATTCGGGAAGCGCTCCCGGAGCTCCTCGTTGCGCGGGCCCAGATCGCGGGCGAACACGACGGGGCCGCCGAGCGAGCCGTCGCTTTCGACGCTCGCCAGCGCAAGGAAGGGAGCGTAGGGTGTGCTGCCGAGGGTATCGCGAGCGATTTCCTCACGACACGCCGGTGTAAGGGCGCCACCCTGTGTTAAGAAAATTGCTTGGTCGGCCTGAAGGCCCGCCACGGCGTAGAGCGGTGCGCGGGGTCGTGTGGCGGCGATGATGCGGGCGTGGAGACTAGCTGTATCGGCGGCCCCCCGGCCCTCCTCGGCATCGAGCGCGGTCTGGAGCTGGCAGGCGTCGGAGCTGGACAACAGCCGGTCGGCGTCGCCGGGGGTCAGACCGAGGGCGCGGAGGCGCGCGACCAGCCGGGCCCGCCACGCTTCGTGCACGAACACGAGGGCGTGGTGGAGGCGGGCGGCGTCCACCTGCCCCGCGATGTCGGTCTTCAGCTTGGTGCGGCCTTCGTGGTAATAGGACGCCCGCATCCGCACGCTCGAGACGCCCGTGGGGATGAGCCACGCGCACAGCGCACAGAGGGGCACGATGAGGAATGTTGCCCGTCGCAGCGTCGCCCCGTGTAGGTGCTGCGCTACGAGCCCGGGGGCGCGGGCGGCGAGGATGACGAATGCCGGTACCGCGGTATAGAGAAACCGCGGGCCAGCGAAGAAGCTATCGGCAGCCCAATACGGGGCGTATCCGAGCATGAGGACGCCGATCAGGCCGATGAGCAACGCGTCCCAGCGGGTCGGCAGGCGCAGCGAGACGAGTGCGGCGACGATGGGGATGAGGCCCGGCAGCGGCCACTCGAACAGATAGCGATTCAGCCGCATCAAGTTCGCGGACGCGAGGATGACCGCACGCGTCGGTGTAAGCGGGACGCCAAGCGGATCGACGTGAAACCCGAGCTGCTGCCCCGGGCCGTACAACGCTTCGTAGGCAAACAACAACGGAGCGCCGGTCGTTCGGGCGTTGGCATAGAGCAACCACGACACCGGCAGCGCGCCCGCGGCGACCTGCGCGAGCAGCGACCGCGCGCGCGCGGGCTCGCGCGCGAGCACCCACAGCTGGAACACCCCGATCAGCACGGCTACCGCGATGGCGTCGAGTGGCCGGATCGTCGCCAGGCCCCCGACGGCGAGCCCGATCAACGCTGCCGCCCCCGACGTACGGCGAGGATCCGGCGCCGTGGTCCAGTGCGTCAGCGCGGCGAGGGCGAGCGTGGCGAGTGCGAGCGAGCCGACATGGTTCATCTCGCTCGCGCCCATGATGAGGACGAACGGCGACAGCGCGAACAGTAGCGCAGCGGCCCGCCCGGCTCCCTCCCCGAACGCCGCCGCCGCGAAGCGGTACAGGCCGCACGCGGTCACGGCCGTGAGGACCGGATTCACGAGCCACGTGGCCCGGAGCGCCATCCCGAGGGCGAGGAGAGCAGGGCCGCCGACGGGATACATCGAGTACCAACGGCCCCCGCGATCGAGCACACCGGTGATCGAGAAGAACTCGGGATGTGGTTCCCCGACGGCTGCCAGGTGGCCGGCAAGGAGAATGCGAGCGTGGAACCGCTGGGCCATCTCGTCTTGCGCAAACGGGGCTCGGGCGAAGCAATAGACGGCGAAGAGGGCGGTGAGCGCGAGCACCCCGCTCGCCAGGAGCGCCTGGAAGAGGCGCGGCGAGGGTGCCAGGACGGCGCCGACCGCGCGGACGCTCCAGCGATCGAGGCGCTCCCCAAGGAGCCGCGCGACGACCAGCGCGAGGAGCACACTGCCCCCGCCTACGACCAGCCACCAGCCGACCGCCGCCCCCCACCACGGCACCTGCGGCGTGCCGCTCAGCACGTTTGCGACGGGCACGAGCCCGAGGGCCGCGAGCGTCACGGCGGCGCCGAGGGGAGCAAGCCTCGCGGCGCGTGAAGGCTCAGACATGATCTCGCTTGCGCCTCGTGAGGCCGACGCTCCGCAGGGAGCGACGAACGCCGCAGCGCTCGGGGCCGGGTCCCATGCGCTGCAACGCCTTGGCCCAGCGGCGAGCCCACTCGCCGGCTGGCGACGCAGTCATGCGGCCACCTCCCCGAGCGGCCTTACCGACCCCTGGCGCGACGTGTAGCGCTGGCGAGCGGCGGGGGAGCTCGTCACCGCTGTGCTCGAGCGTCGCGACGGTGCCTCACGCCGAACGCACGCTAGCCGCGTACACCGCCACCATCTTGGCGGCAATGGCCGTCCAATCGTAGCGGGCCGCAGCTGCCTGAAGCGCGCTCCGCGCCGTGGATGGATCGCGTCCGAGCAACCGGTCGCACGCTGCCGCGAGCGCCATGGCATTCGACGCAGCGACGAGCCCTTTGAGGGGCGTGTCGAGCAGCTCGACCGCCGCATTCTCGGGCTCATCACAGACCACCACCGGGATCCCGCAGGCCCACGCCTCGAGCACGACCGTCCCGAACCCCTCGCGCTTCGACGGCAATGCCAGCACCCGGCTCGCCTTGAGACGCGCGTACACGTCCTCCGGCGTTCGCAGCTGCCCCGCGAAGCAAATGCAGCCATCTACCCCTAGCGTCTTCGCCAAGCGCTCCAGATTCTGCCGTTCGGGACCATCGCCGATAATGAGCAACGTCGTGCCCGGCCGCCGGGCGCGCAGGTAGGGCATCGCTTGGATTAG
The DNA here is from genome assembly GCA_035538175.1 of Gemmatimonadales bacterium. Taxonomy (GTDB): domain Bacteria; phylum Gemmatimonadota; class Gemmatimonadetes; order Gemmatimonadales; family GWC2-71-9; genus AG41. Next base: position 20,920 of record DATLKW010000006.1, read on the forward strand.
TAAGTGCACCTGCTTGTGCGCCAGCAGACGCCCTGTGTACACGATATCGGCCGATGCCGGACTCGCGGCCACTACGCCGATGCGCCTTGTATCGACTCCGCTCGGCACCACCACGATCCGATCCGGCTGCGCGCCCGCCGCCACCAGACGTCGTTTGGTAAAATCGCTGATGGCCACGATCGTCGGTGAGCACCGCAGCGCCAGCCGTTCGAAGAACTTCCCAACGATGCCCGCGCGACCGAGGTACTCGTCCCAGTAGTCGCCCCAGTATTCGAGCCAGGTGACGACAAGAGGGCGCCGCTTGACGAGGCTCAGGAGCCGAGCCACCGGCACGGAGAGGTAGGGGAAGCTCGCAACGTCCCACACATCCTCCTCGCTGCGGAGCAGCGCCCAGCACAGGCCCGCGGCAAACACGACAGGCTCGAGCAGGCTGCGCCGCCCGCGGCGCGTATAGAGAGGCAGAGCCGGAGCCACGGCCACATACCGGCAGTGCGGCAACTGACCACTACGATCCTTGCGCCAGTAGTTCAGCCCGTAGAGCGTGACTTCATTGCCCGCTTGAGCGTGGGCGGCGATTCCGTACGTGCGACGTTCGGCCCCTCCCATTACGTACGGGTACACCGCGTCGTAAATCAGTGCGACCCGCATCGTCTCGGTTGCGCTGGGCTGGGTCGCCGCCGCGTCGGCGCCGTCCGGGCTCCGGCCGAGGCACCGCGGCGCCTCGCCACGCTGCTACACACTCGAGGCCGGCGTTCTCGTCTTGAGCCGCATGACGTACATGAGGAAGCTCGCGACCAGTAGCTCCAGCCCGCTCGCGAACAGGGTCGTGGCGAGGGAGAGGTAGGGCACGGCCGCGAGCGCGCCGAAACCCGAGGCGGCCCAGCGGCCGATCACCGCCGCCCACATCCCGGCCCCGGTCACCGCGAGGAGCATCGCGGCGATCCGCACGGGACCGTCCCCGGCTTGCCCGACCGCCCGCGCGGCTGAGCTGTGCCGGAATCGCACGCCGATCGACCAGGCAAAAGTCGCAGACACGAGGCCCAGCACCAGGAGCGTCGACCCACCCAAGGCCGCGGCCAGGCCGGCTAGGTTCGTGTGCACGTCCCATCTCCGAAAGAGCACCGTGCGGGGGCCCGACAACAGGAGAACCTGCAGCGCCGTGCCGAAGAGGTAGGAAAGCAGCCCCGGCCACAAAAGGAGCGAGGGCGACAAGACCAGCATGTACTCCGTGTGTCGCCACGCGTCCCGCAACGGCCGGAGTTTCGATAGGCCGACGCGTGCGCTGTAAGGAATGCTTAACTCTTGCACGCGCATTTCTTGATCGAGGGCCTTGACCACCATCTCCGTGGCGAACTCCATGCCCGGCATGCTCAAGCCCAGCGCAGCCACGCGGTCGCGGCGGATCGCGCGCATGCCGCAATGAATGTCCCGCAAGGGGGCGCCAAACAGGAAGCGCGTCATGCCCGAAAGGACTGGGTTCCCGAGGTAGCGATTGAGCAGCGGCATCGAGCCACGCTCCATGAGGCCCCCGAACCGGTTCCCCAGTACCACGTCGGCGCCGCCGTCGCGCATCACCCGCACGAACTCGCCGACCATCTCCACAGGATAGGTGCCGTCGGCGTCGAGCAGCAGCACGAACTCTCCGAACGCCTCCCGCAGCCCCCGTAGGCAGGCGGCGCCATAGCCGCGACGTGCCTCCACGACCACTCGCGCCCCTTCGCGTCGCGCAATCTCCCCAGTGCGATCTGTAGAGCCGTTGTCAATGACTACCACCTCGCCTTGCAGGGCCTCTCGGGCTAGCGCAGCCCGCGCCCGCTCCACACAGCGAGCGATTGCCGCTTCCTCATTGAGGGCTGGGAAGACGATCGAGACAGTGGGCGCGTCCTCGTCTCGCCCCACGGGCGCTGCCGAGCTCTGGGCCATCGCGCTCCCCGGCTCAGGGCTGGACTTGAAGGCGAGGCTCATGCGACGCTCCCCCGCGCGGCTCGCGTGGCGAGCTCGGAGATGGGTGCCCCAGTGCAAAGCCCGCAATCTTATGGAGTACGGAGCTTATAGCAACGGGAATCATGCGTGGTGCACCACGCCGACGAGGAGTCGGTTTTCAAAGCGTCGCGGTACCTAAAGGGCCATCCCACGGCCAGCAGGTGCACGGCGTCCTCGCGGCCTCAGTCGGCGCGTGGCGCGCAAGCGGCGAGCGGAGACCAGACGCCTGCCCCCCCGGCCGGGCAGCTGCACTTGTGAAAGGGTGTATGTTCTTTGCATTGGGGTCCGCCCGTATATTGCCGGGGCCCACGCCCGGGAGCGCGCCTGTGCTCGGTGACGACCGGCAGCACGCCACCCTGCCGAGCGGCGTGTCGCCCGCTCGCTGCGTCCTCTTATCCCGAGCGTCGCGCACCGGCCACCCGAACGGCGGCCACCGCGGAACCGGGCTCCTGGCACCCGTCTCAGCGCGCCAGCGAGCAGCGTGCGCCCCACCCCTGCCGGGCCGAGGCACTCACGTAGGCTCACATCGCATCTCGTGATCGCAGACCGCGCAACGCGTCTCCTCGAGTCTCGTTGGGCGCCTCTGCTGTGCGGTGTCGCCACCGCCCTGGTCACATGGTGGGTGTGGGGATCGCTGCGCCAGGTCACGATCGTCGGCGACGAGGCGGCCTACGTTCTCCAGGCCAAGGTGTTTGCCTCTGGGCGCTGGACCGCGCCCGGCCGTCCGCTGCCCGAGTTCTTCGAGCAGTACCACGTACTCGTCACACCGATCCTGGCGTCCAAGTACTGGCCCGGTCACTCGCTCCTCATGGTGCCCGGCATCTGGCTGGGGCTGCCGGGCCTCGTACCGGTGCTGCTCAGTGGCCTGACCGGCGCCCTGTGCTTCGCCCTGGCACGGCGGCTCGCAAATCCCTGGGTCGCAGCCGTGACGTGGTTCGTCTGGACAACCGCCTCGGGCAACATGCGCTGGCGGGCATCGTATTACTCCGAGGTCACGACTGGCGCGCTCTGGCTTGTCGGCTGGTGGGCCTTGCTCGACTGGTACGAGACGGGGCGGCGAGGCGCGCTCCTCACTCTGGCCGCGTGCGTGGGGTGGAGTGCGGTGACGCGACCGCTCACCGCGCTCGCGTTCGCCATCCCGACCGCCGTCGTCGTCCTGCGGCGCTGCTACGCGCGGCGCACGTGGCGGGATCTCGGGCTCGCGTTGGCGCTGGGAGGGGTGGTGCTCGGCTTGATCCCCTTGTGGAGTGCCCGCACGACAGGCGATTGGCGCACCACCCCGTATGTCCTCTACGCGCGGCTCTATTTCCCCCTCACGCTCGACACCACGCCTGAGCGGCCCCTGCCCCCGGACATGCAGAGCTTGCTGGATGGTTTGAATGACCTCGTCCGGGGGCATACGCTTCGGGCGCTTCCAACCGAGCTCTTGAAGCGGATTCGCCAGATCGGAGTCGACATGTGGCACGGCTGGCGCCTCCTCCTCCTGCCGTTCGCGATCATTGGTCTTTCAGCGCTGCCCGCCGGAGCGAGCTATGGTGTGGCGACGGCGGCGTCCCTCGTCCTTGCCCATCTGTGGATGGCACACTTCCCATCCTGGTCGCTCTACTACCTCGAGCTGCAGCCCGTGCTGGCGTTCCTCACTGGGCTCGGGGTTGGGGTGGTTGCTCCGCGGCTGACGAAACGGTTGGGCGTCCCAGGGAGCCGGGTGACCGTGGTACTCTGCTGCAGCGGCGCGCTCGCGCTGTCCTTCCTCGATCTCCGAGCGACGGGTCGCACGCTGGGGAACCGCCAGGCCTATTTCCGCAGGTTCGCGGTACTTGTCGAGCGCATTCGCGATCCCGAGGCCATCGTGTTCGTCCGGTACTCTCCCTACCACAATGTCAATGCGAGCTTGATTGCGAATCGGCCTGACCTGGACCGGGCTCACGCCTGGATCGTCTATGACCGAGGAGCGGACAACTCGCGCCTGATCGCGCTTGCTCCGAGCCGCACGCCGTACTTATACGACGAGGCAACAAATAGTCTGTCGGTGCTCCCGCGAGCGACGGCGCCTCACGCCGGTGACGCGCGTCCACCCGTGACGCGCCAGGCGCCCGACAAGAACGCTGCAGGAGATGGGCGTCGCTAAGTTCGCAGGGGACGCGAGCACTGTGGGGCCCGACTCGCCTGGTCCATCCCGCGGACTCGTCGCAGTCAACGGTCGGTTCTTGGCGGACCCGGTGACGGGGGTCCAGCGCTACGCGTTCGAGCTCACTCGAGCGTTGGTCGGGGCCCTCGCGCAGCACGGCCGCCGTCTCGTCGTCCTCGCGCCCAGCGGGGCACTGGCCGACCAGGCGTCTCTCTTGCCGGTGGTCCGGGCGCGGTCGAGGCTCCGGGGCTACGCTTGGGAGCAACTCGCGCTCCCCAGTATGGTCCGGGAGGTTGGTGCGAGCCTGCTCTGGAGCCCAGCCAACGTGGGTCCCCTCCTCGTACACCGCCAGATCCTCACGATCCACGACGCGGCCGTCCTCGCCCACCCTGAATGGTTTGACTGGCGGTTCGCCATGATGAACCGGTTGTTCCTGCCGCGGTTGGCGCGGCGGGTGTGGCACGTCGTCACGGACAGCGCTTTCTCCGCGCAGGAGCTCTCGCGTCACGGCGTCGTGACAGCGGACCGGGTGACGGTGATTCCTGCCGGGGCTTCGCACGTGGGCCTAGCGGCTGGCGCCGTGTCAGGCCCGCGCGGAGACGTGAGCCTCGAGGGTCCCTATCTCCTCTGCGTATCGACGCTTGAGCCCAGAAAGAACCTGGCCCGACTCCTCAACGCATGGGCCGCGGCGCAAGCGCGGCCCGAACTCGCGGACCATACCCTCGTGATCGTGGGCGTGGCGCAATGGTTGTTCCGGAATACTGCCTTATCGGGGACCGCGACCCCACGCGTCCACTTCGCGGGGTATGCGTCCGACGCAGAGCTCGCCCGGTACTACCGGCATGCCCGAGCGGTTGTCTACGTCCCACTCTATGAGGGGTTCGGCCTGCCCCCGCTTGAGGCAATGGCGGCGCATGTGCCCGTCCTCGTGTCCGACATCCCGCCCTTGCGGGAAGTCTGCGGCGACGCGGCCCTCTATCGGTCTCCGTGGTCCGTAGAAGCGATCGCCGATGGGCTGAGCGAGATCATCGCGAACACGTCGCTTCGGGCTCGCCTGCGCATGCTCGGCGATGCACGCCAAGCCGAGCTTACGTGGGATCGCGCGGCCGAGCAGCTCGGTGGCCTGATCGCCCGTCTCGAAGATTCTCCGCCGTGATCACGCCGGGGAGCAAGGTTGATCGTCAGCGCGCTACTCGCGCGCCGCATCCGTGGCGTACAGCGCCGTCGCCACGCCGAGGGCGAGGCTCGCCGCAAACGCGAGCCCGGCCACGTGCCACCGGCCGGCGAGGGGCGGCGCCCAGACGAGATACCCGAGGAAGGCCACGGTCGAAATGAGGAGCGAGACAGCGGCGCGACGACGGCCGATCGCAGCGGGCACGAGCACTCGCCCCATAGAGCTCCACACGTACACGCCGACGTAGCCCAGCACGGCTGCAGCGGTCAGCAGGATCGAGTCCTGCCCGAACCGGCCCCTCGCAAAGAAGACGGTCACGAGCGGCTCAGCGAAGAGCACTAAGGCGAGGCCAGGGATGAGGGCGAGTAGGGCGACGAGCAGGAGTGACTCTCGAACGTGACGCCGGACTCCGGCAACATCTCCGTCGACGTGCTTCCTTGCCACGGCGGCGGTGACGGTCGCGTCGAATCCCGCGGCCACGACCCCTCCAAACACTGTGACGATGCGTAGCGCGTAGCTCAGAGCCGAGATGGCGCCAACCTCGAGGCGGGAAGCGAGCGCTCGCTCGCGAACGAAGATGAGCTGGAGGAAGGCCGCGCCCACCACGAGAGGCAAGAACTGACGAAAGAAGGTGTGCGCGCGCTTGTACCGCGGCTTGACGCGCCAGAGGCCCAGGTGCTGAACCACCGAGTAGATCGTGGCCGCGGCGCCCAAGAGGTAGCCTCCTACGAAGAGCGCCGCGACGTACCCAACGTCCGGAGGGCCGAGCAACTGGCCGCCGGCGAGGGTCAGACCGGGCAGGAGACCGAGCAGTGCCGCATGCAGGAATCGGCCCTGCGCGTGGAGCAGCCCGAAGCAGAGGTACATCACGGGCGCCGCCGCGAGCGACAGACTCGCGCGTTGAACGAGATGGATGGTCGCTCCCACAACGCGCTCCGGCATGCCGGGCGCGAGCAACCGCACCAGGCGGTCGGCCGATAGCCAGCTCGCCACGCCCAACGCTGCCCCGCTCGCGAGCCAGATCAGGAGAAGCCCCAACGTCTCGGAGCGAGGCACGGGATCGGCCTCCTGTCTCAGGAGCTCAGCGTAGGTGAGCGCCGCCCCAATCCCGCACGCTTCCACTAAGTTGGTGCCCACGAGGGTCGGCGTCACCGCGACCCAAAACGCATCCATCTCTGCCGACGTCCCGAACGTGCGCGCCATGAGCGCGTACGACACGAAGCTGACCGCCATCCTGATTCCGAACAGCCCGTTAAGCAGCAACGCGGTGCGCGAACGCATCAGCACTGGCCGATGCCTTTTCGGTGGCCTCGTTGCCTGTGACACCGAGGGCCAGATGTGGGGCGCCTGGCGGCGAGGAGTATCAAACGGCGCGCGCGATCACGCGGAGCGTGCCACTCAGCCGGAGGCGCTGCAGGAGGACCGAGCACACCCGCTGCGGCCGGGTCATTCGGGCGTCGCGCAAGACGCACGGCAGATACGACGCGGCGAATCCGGCTCGGCGCAGTAGGTAGCGCACGGATTGCGGAGAAAACAGGAACAGGTGCGTCGGATTGGTCGCCTGATCCCATCGCGCGCCGAGGAGGCGCGCCTGGGGGGCGCGACGATTGGGGACCGACAGGTAGAGCACCCCTCCCGGGCGCAGCAGAGCTCGCAACTCGGTGAGCAGGCTCAGGGGAGCGCGCACGTGTTCGAGCACGTCCAAAAGAGCGATAAGGTCATACGCCTGGCCCTTTCGCTCCAACGGGACATCCGCCAGCTCCTTAAACACCCGTACGCCGCGGCGCACCGCCAGCGCCCGGGCAACCGCGTCGGCCTCGACCCCATCTACCTCCGCCCCCCATCGCGCGACCTCATCGGCGAAATCGCCCGCACCGCATCCGAAATCAAGCACGCGACCGCCCTTCGAAGGCAACAACCTGTGGCCAGCCAAACACGAGACGAGTTGCTTGATGAGCTCGCGAGGCGTGTTTTCGTAGACCGGCTTCCTCGCGTCGCTCGCGGGATAGTACCGCTCGCGATAGGCTTGTTCGAGTTCGGTGTCGGACGCCTGCGGGTGCGCGAACAGTACGTCGCACGACGCACACGCGAAGAATGGAAGGTCATGCCATTGCTGCTTGGCCAGGTTCGCAGAGCCGCAGCCGAGGCATCGCATCGACTGCCCCTCGATCGGAAGGTAGCAAGATAGGCGCCACCAATCTCGTGAGCCAGGCGGCCACGTGCACGGCACGCAGCGATACCTTCCGTGCAGGCCCGAGCGGGCTTAAGATCACGCTCCGCGTCACCGCCCCTGTTTGCGAATCGTCCAAGGAGAGCTTGGTGGGCTGCTTGAGAGCAGTATCGAAAAGGTGAAGTTCGGGCTCTACTGGCCGTTTCGACGAACGCCATTCCGGCCGTGGTACAGGGCGTACAAGAAGAGCCGGATCCTAGCTGAACTGAGGGCCGGAAGGTTCAACGCGAGGCGACTGCCCGAGGGATTTGGTCAAGGCATCGACGAGCGAATCGTCGAATACACCTGGATGTTTTCTCGACTCGCTGCTCATGCCGGCAAGCTGCTCGACGCGGGTTCCGTTCTAAACTTCGACTATTTGCTCGAGCACCCCCTCTTACGCTCGAAGCAGATCTTTATCTGCACCTTGGCTCCCGAGCAGCGCTGCTTCTGGTCGACGGGAGCTTCTTATGTCTATGGCGATCTGCGGCGCACCTGCTTTCGCGACAACTACTTTGACTGGGTCGTGAGCCTCTCCACGCTGGAACACATAGGCATGGACAATACGACGCACTATGTGCGCGGTGCTCGCCCGGAGAAGGATCTCCATGCCCATCTCGAAGCCGTTCGCGAGTGGCGTCGAATCCTCCGTCCTGGGGGCACGCTCTACTTGAGCTTCCCCTTTGGCTCTTATGCGGATCACGGTTGGTTTCAGGTTTTCAACGCCGAAATGTTAGTCGCCGTGATCGACGCGTTCAGCCCCGCCCGCGCGGAGGAGCACCACTTCAAGTGGGAACCGTCGGGTTGGCAAGTCTCCTCGAGGCAGGGGTCCGCGACTGCCCGTTACTACGACTGGCATCGTGAACGGGGTTATCGCTCCGACCTGCCGGTCGCGGCCGGCGCGGTAGCATGCCTAGAGCTGGAGAAATGAGCATTGGGGCGAGGTACCGCGAACCCGGCGCGCCGTGGACGATCTCATCGACCACCGTGAAACCCGTAATCCGTCGGCGTCAATGGGGGTCGAGCGTTCGAGAAAGGCCGCGCCGAGCCGATCGAGCTCGGTCGTCGTAGCGTCCGACCCACCAGGGGGACAGCCTCGTCGACGTGAGGCGCGGACTCGATGTCCGCGACGTCGCCCCCGAGCGGCCAGGGGGCGGTGAGACCTGGTGCGCATGGGAGGCTGCAAGGCCCGTGCAGGTCTCGAAGGTCCAAGCCGAGCTTTGGGACGGACGGGGCGTTTATATTGGGGCCGCCCATGACCACCCCTCCACCGTCCGCCGATCGCTGGGGCGATCGGCTACCGCGCCGACTCGGGCTCTGGAGCGCCGTGGCGGTGCTTGTCGGCTCGACCATCGGCAGCGGCATCTTTCGCACTCCGGCGGTGATCGCGGCGCGAGTCCCGTCGCCGGGACACATGCTCATTGTGTGGGTACTCGGTGGCCTCCTTGCGCTCTGTGGAGCGCTCACCTACGCCGAGCTCGCCGCGATGTTCCCGCGCTCGGGCGGCGTGTTCGTCTACATTCGCGAAGGCTTCGGGCGGCTGCCCGCGTTTCTCTTCGGGTGGACGGAGCTCGTGATCATTCGAGCGTCAGCGCTCGGCGCGATCGCCACCCCGTTCGCGGAGTACTTGTTGCGGTCGCTGGGCTTCGATCCACGGGTGCCGCCCTACGCTGGCGCCGTGCACTACGTGGCGGCGCTCGCCATCGCCGTCACGGCCGGCCTGAACTACGTCGGGGTCCGCTGGAGCGCGCTCGTCCTCAACCTCACCACCTCCGCTAAGTACGGCGCGCTCGTCCTGCTCGTCGCGCTCGCCTTCTTGTCAGGTCGGGGCGACTTCACCCACTACGCGGCCACGGGGACCCCCGTCTCGGGGGGCTTGTTCGGGCTCGCCCTCGTCTCCGTGCTGTGGGCCTACGACGGATGGGGCGACCTGTCGTTCGTGGGCGGGGAGGTGCGGGACCCCGAGCGGAACCTGCCCCGGGCGTTGGTGCTCGGGACCGTCGCCATCATCGCCATCTATCTGCTGGCGAACGCCGCCTACCTCTACCTCATCCCGATCGCGGAGATGGCGCACTCCCCGCTCGTTGCTGCGGACGCCGCGCAGCTCCTCGTCGGTCGCTTGGGCGTCGGGATCATCGCCACGGTCGTCATGATCGCGACCTTCAGCACGCTGCTCGGCTCGATGCTCACCGCCCCGCGCATCTTCTTCGCCATGGCCGACGACGGCCTGTTCTTCGAGAGCGTCGCGCGGGTCCATCCGCGCTACCAGACCCCGTCGGTCTCGATTCTCCTCACCGGCGCGCTCGGGATCGCGTTCGTGCTTGCCCAGACGTTCGAGGAGCTGGCCGATCAGTTCGTCGTCGCGATCTTCCCGTTCTACGCGCTCGCGGCCGCGGCGGTGTTCGTGCTCCGGCGCCGCCGGCCCGACGCCCCCCGCGCGGTCCGGGTGCTCGGGTACCCCGCCGTGCCCCTCCTCTTCGTCGCCGCGTCGCTCTTGATCCTCGGCAATGCGCTGCGCGAACATCCCGCAGCCACGGGCCTCGCGTTCCTGATCATCCTGGCGGGGATTCCGGCCTATCACCTCTGGCGCCGCTTCGGCACCGCCTGAACGCAAAACGAAACCGCCCCCCGTGCGGAGGGCGGCTCGGGACGGCGATGGCGTCGGCGCGGACCTAGTTGAGCAGGTAGCGCACGCCGAGCTGCAGGCGCCACACGTCGGAGAGCGTCGGGATCTTCTGGAACGAGTGGGAGATCAACTGGCCGCCCTGCGCCGCCAGTTTATACATCGGGGCGCCTGTGGCATCCACGCCCGCGAAGACTAGCGGTTGCTGGGTCACGAAGTTCTGCGAGACGCCCCAATCGTTGTGGAGCAGGTTGGTCAGGTTCACGATATCGAGCCGGATCTGGAGCCGCTGGGGACGGCCGGCGACGCGTTCGCCCACATCCTGCGAGATCGTCAGGTCGGCCCGGTACACCATCGGCAGGAAGACGGCGTTGCGCTCCGCGTACCCGCCGCGCCGCGTGCGGAGATAGTCGTCCTGCTCGATGAAGGCGTTCCACGCCGCCTGTTGCTGGGCCCGCGTATACGTCGTCCCGGCCACGGTCAACGGCACGAAGTTCATCTCGCTCGTATCGCGCGCCACGTAGATCAGGTCGTTGCCGAACGCGCCGTCGCCGTTCATGTCGCCCCCGAACTCGTAGCTGAAGTTACCGGGGCTGCGGCCCTCGAAGTACAGGCTCGCGTTGGTCGCGCCGATCCCGAACAGGTCGCGGCTATAACTGACCACACCGAAGATCCGCGGGCCCGCCGCGAACTGGGAGTTGGCCGAGGCTGGATTGTTCGGGTCCCGGAAGATCGGGTTGCCCGTCCACGAGCTCACGGCGATCGATTGTGCGTCCACCGTGTTCTTGCTCGCGCCGTAGCTGTACCCGACCTTCGCGAACACGCTGTTCGCGAACGGCCGCTCGAGCGAGAACGCGACGTTCCAGGAGTGACCCACGCCCTCGTTCGTGAGCACCGTGGCATCGCTCACGTTTCGGTAGATCCGGTTTGAGGTCCAGCGCGGGCGCCGGTCGGGACCGGCGAAGTACGCCTGCGGCGCCGGCAGGTTGGCGTTGATGTAACCGATCCCGTTCACGTCCTTGGAATAGAGGTATTCCGCGGTGCCCGTGAGGTCCCAGGGGAGCCGCTGATCCACCGCGAGGTTGCTGCGCCACACTTGCGGGAACTTGAAATTCGGGTCCGTGAGCGCGAGCTGGAAGTTCGTCGCGGGCGCCCCGGTGACGTTCGTGGGCTTGTACGCGTCCGGGTTCGGGTTGAAGGGGTAGTTGACGGTCGTGTCGTGTTGAATGAAGCCCGTGAGCACGCCGGTGTTCCCGACCTGGTTCGAGATCCAGACATAGGCGGGGCGGCCGGTAAAGATCCCGGTCCCGCCGCGGATCTGCGTCTGCTGCTTCCCATCGACGTCGTAGTTGAACCCGAGCCGGGGCGAGACCAAGGCGTTCACGCCCGGGAGACTGCCGCTGTTGTAGTGCACCGGCGCCCCACTCCCATCGCGGAACGTCATCGTGTCCGCCACCGGGTTGTCGTACGCGGTGTTCGTGAACTTGGGGAAGTCGATTCGCAGCCCGCCGGTGAGCGTGAGATTGGGAATCGGCCGCCACTCGTCCTGCGCGTACGCGCCGGCGTACAAAACGTCGAGCGGCTGGACCGGTTCGGTCTGTCCCGGAATGTTCGAGTACCGGACCTGGAAGCGGCGCAGTGTGACGGGTGCCGGCGCTTTGCGGCCGGGGTTCGCGAGATAGGCGTTCGCGTCGGTGTAGAAGTCGGCGAGCGAATTGTACACGTAGACGCTCTGGGCGCCCGGGAAGAAGACGTTGGTCGAGTGATACTTCTCAACGCTGACCCCGAAGGTCACCGAATGCCGGGGCAAATAGACGGTGAAGTTGTCCTGGAACTGGGTGCTGTGATACCGCAGCTGATTGTCGGGCGTGAACGGCTCGAACCCAAACGTGGTGTAGTTGGTGCCCCCCGACAGGATCTCCACCAGCGGGAACCACGGCGGGTGGATGGTCTTCCGACTCTCGTCGCTGTACGAGTACCCGACGATGAGGTTGTTGGACAGGTTGTTCCCGATGGTCGAGTTCCACTCGCCCACCACCGTGCGGATCTGCTCCAAAATCGCGTAGTTCGAGTTCGCGAAGTTGAGCGAGTTCCCGGTGCCGCGGCGATTCCCGAAGCCCAAGGCCCCCGAGTTGGAGACCAGAACGTCGGAGCTTGAGTTCAACAGGTTGAACCGCAGGGTCACCTTGTTGCGCTCGTTCCAATTGTAGTCCACGCGCGTGATGAAACGCGTCGCGGGGACCGAGAAGTCGTAGCCCTGATACGGGCCCGTCGAATAGTTGAAGTTCTGTTTCAGGTAGGCGCTGAGGGCGTCCAGGTCCGACGCCAGAACGCGTGTCGTCGCGCCGCTGTCTGGCTGACCGCCCGTGTTCGCCAGGAACGTCGTGCCGGGCGCGGTCTGGCCGTCGTTCTCGAAGCTCGCGAAGAGGAAGAGGCGGTCCCGGACGATCGGTCCGCCGATCGAGGCGCCGAAGTCGTGAAACTTGAACGTGCCCGGGTTGAACGTGTTCGGGCCTGCGGTGGTGCCCACGAAGCTGTTGTTGCGGTAGTTGTAGTAGAGCGAACCGCTGAACTCGTTCGTTCCGCTTCGCGTGACCATGTTGATACCGGCGCCCGTGAAATTCCCCTGACGCACATCGTAGGGCGCCACGTTTACCTGCACCTGCTGCACCGCATCGAGCGAGATGGCGGCGACGAGGGTCCGGTCGCCGGGCTCGCCGCCTAACCCGAACGAGTTGTTAAAGTAGGAGCCATCGACGGTCATGTTGTTGAAGCGGTTGTCCTGGCCGGCAAACGAATACCCCGTCCGCCCCGTCGAGCCGCCCAGGCTCACGCTGGTGAACTGCGGGGTGAGCCGGAGCAGGTCCTCGAGCCCGCGCGTGATCGTCGGGAGGTGGCTGATCTCCGTGGTCCCGACGGTCGTGGCGGCCCCGGTGCGCTCGGAACTAAAGACGGCGTTGGTCCTGGCGTTGACCGTCACCGGCTCCAACTCCACGCTCGCGCGCCCCAAGAGGAAGCGCAGATCCGCGGTGCCCCCGAGGGTAAGGTTGATGCCGTCCTGCACCTCCCGCCGGTACCCCAGCATGACGACGCTCACGCGATACGGTCCGCCGACGCGCATGCCGGGAATGGTGAACCGGCCGTCCGCTCGCGACCCGGCGGCGTAGGTGGTGCCGGAGGGCCCGTGCAGGGCCACCACACGCGCGCCCTCGAGCGGGACGCCGGAGGAGTCGCTGACGATCCCGGCGATCGCCGCGGTCGTCACGCCCTGCGCGCGAAGGGCCGTTGCCCCCGCGCACAGCGCGGTCACCAAGAGCAGGCCAACGTAGCAGGTGAGCTTCATCCAAATCCCCCCGCCGAAGGGTTGAAGGACTAAACGCACACGATCGCGAGACGGGCACGCAGCGGTCTGCCGCGTCAGAGTGGTGAAGAGGCACCCCGGCGCCGGACGCGTCAAGTAACGCGTCTGTCTCGTCTGACGGGACAACCACTTGACAACCGTGGTGGCCCCGGGCTGACGGGGGTGGCGTGCGGCGGGGCTAGGCCTTCAAGGAGCTGGAGGCGGGGGGCGACGGACGGTCGCTTCGGGGGGCGCGGGGGTCCTGCCCAGACATCACGTCCGCGCCTGGCGCCAGAGCCACACCCCCGCCACCCCAAAGAGGAGATTTGGCACCCACGCCGCCACCTCCGGCGGCAGCGCGCCACTCTGTCCGACGGCTTTCGACAGCTGGAACATCAAGAGGTCCACGAAGGTCGTCGCGAGGCAGACCGCCACGCCCCAGGCGGTGCCGCTCCGCGGCGTCGAGATCGCAAGCGGCGCGCCGAAGAGCGCGATCACGATGCACGCGAACGGGACCGAGAGCTTGAGCGCCCGCTCCACGCGGAGCTTCTTCGTATCGGAGCCCGAGCGCGCGAGCGCATCGACGTAGCGGCCGAGCTCGGCAAACCCCATCTCGTCGGGCGCCTTGGGCTCGGCGAGGAGCGCCGCCGGGGTCTCCCGCAGCGTCCTCGTCTTGAGCGAATCGAAGGCGAAGGTCGTCTCGCGGCCCGGCCCGAGCAGATAGCGCAGCGCGCCCTTCGCGAGCGTCCAGCCCCGCTTCGCCCGGGCCGTGTCGTAGGTCGCCCGCTCCGCGGCGACCAGGATCGTGGGGTACTCCTCGCCCCTGCCACCGCGCTCGAGAATGACGTCGCGCATCTCCGCGCCCGCCGTGCGGAGCTCGAGCGAGCGAATCGAATACACCCACCCGCGGTCGGCCCGATAGACAAACGGATTGTAGCGCGAGGCGACTTGGCGCACGGTCTTTTCGCCCAGGAGCTCCGCCCGTCGCGCCGACGTCACCGGCGCGAGCTCCGTCAACCCGACGTCGAGCGCGACCGCCGCGAGCGACGCCGCCAAGAGCGGCCGCACCACGCGGTGAAACGAGATCCCGGACGCCTTCGCCGCCACGAGCTCCGAGTGGCGGCCGAGCGCCCCCACCGTGAACACCACGGCGAACAGCACGGCGACCGGCAAGACGAGCGAAATCGTCTCCGGCAGGTAAAACAGATACGAGTAGGCGAGCTGCCCCTTGGGGATCCCGCGCCCGAGATACGTGCTGAGCTTGTCCGTCAGGTCGATCACCATGACGAGAAACGGAAATCCGAGCGCCGCGAGCAGGAACACCTTGAGCCACTCGCGCACCACGTAGCGATCGAGCGTGCTGAGCGGGGCCTCGGCCACGCGCACTAGGGCCCGCCCGCCCGGCGCCACCGCGCCCAGAGGGCCGGCACCCACGCCGGCCAGAGGTCGCCCCAGTCGCTGCCGTGGGGCGAGTCGCCCGGCTTGCGCAACCGCCACAAGCCGAAGAGGCCCGCGACCGCGCACACCAAGTTAGGCGTCCACATCGCGAAGAACGGCGACACGACCAGCCGGTCGCCGAGTTCCTCGCCGCCGATCAGTCCGACGTAGTACACGGTGAAGATCGCGACGCTCACCCCGAGGACCAGCCCGATCCCGCCGCGCTCGAAGCGTAAGCCGATGGGGACGCCGACGAGCGCGAAGACGAAGCACGCGAGCGCGATGGCGTACTTCTTCTGGATCTCCACCTCGTAGGCGGCGGCGCGCTCGCGCGTGCTCCGCAGACGCTGTTCCTCGCCGACGCCCGCCCCGGGCGTGATCAAGGAGGCGGGAACGAAGGGCGGGGGAGTGGAACCCGCTACCCCGGCGACGCGCGTGAGGACGTTCGGCGCGGGCGGCGGCGCGGCCGACTGGGGCGGCGGGGCGGTCGCCGCCGGACGGCGCACGGGGGGGGCCTGCGCGGGCGGGCGCGCGCGATGGGGCGTGGGGGTCTGGGCACCGGCTGTGGCGGGGATGAACCATTGCGCGAGCCGTCGCAGGGCGCGGCAATAGGGGTCCCGGGGCACGGTCTCCGCCTTGCTGGGCCCGGGCACCGTGGTCAGGGGGACGAGCCCTGTCAAGCGGCGCAGGTCGTTCTGAATCACCGCTCGGGCGTCCGCTGCGGCGCGCTCGATATCGTGGCGCGTTGTGACGACCGCCTGCCGCATCTCACACGTCGACATCTCACGGTCGCTCTTGTAGGTGTCGTTCGTGGTCAACTCGAACGGATTCGCCACCCCGGACACCCGCATGCGGTTCGTGGTGAAGAACGTGCGGTTGAACTGGGTGGGATCGGTGCGACTCACTTCCTCGATGTCGCCGTCCTCGAGCGTCAGGTAGAGATCGCGGCCCCCGACGCTGTACGCCATCCGCCCGCTATCCGCCGTGATGATGCGCCGACGCTCCGCATCCGCCAGGTCGTAGATCGTGACTTCCTTCAGCTTGTTCGTGCTACCGTCGATCCGCGCCGCGCGGAGAAAGAACTGCCCCGCGACAACTTCGTTGATCACCTGCTCCTTGAGCGCCAGCGACGGCTTCTTGCGCTGGATGTCCATCTGCAGCGTGCGCAGCTGATGGTTGGTGCGCGGGAGCAGCTGATCGTTCCACAGAAAGGACAGCAGCGTGACCCCGGCCGCACCCGCCAACACCGGGCGCACGAGCCGGCCCACGCTCACGCCCCCGGCTTGCATCGCGACGATCTCGTTGTCCGCCGCGAGCCGCGTGAACACGTAGAGCACGGCCACGAGTACCGCCATGGGCAGCGTCACGGCGACGATGAACGGCACCGAGAGGAGGAAGACCTCGGCGATCACCGCGCCCGGGAGGCCCTTGCCCAGGAGACCGGAGAGCTGCTTGGCGACCTGCTGGATCAGCATTAACGAGGTGAGCGCCGTCAGGGCAAAGCCGAGCGGCGCGACGTGCTGGCGCAAGAGGTAGCGACTGAGGGTGCGCACGGTCGGTGGCGCCATTATATTCGGAAGTCCAAGTCCCTACAAGACATTCACCTCCTGACTACCCCTCTCGCCATGCGAAGGAGCCGCTGCTGGGGCGCGGCGCTATGCGTCAGCGTCGGCGTCGGCGCCGCTTGCGCCGAGCGTGGCGGGGCCCGGCCGCGGGAGTTCGCCGGCCAGCGCGCGCTCGGCTACGTCGAGCGGCAAATGGGGTTCGGGCCCCGCATCCCGGGCACCTCGGCGCACGAGCGCGCGGGCGACTGGATCTTGACCCAGCTCCGCGCTACCGCTGACACCGTGCTCGTGCAGCGCATCACCCACGTGACTCGCCGCGGCGACACGCTGCGGTTGCGCAACTTCTTGGCGCGCTTCAAGCCGGCCGCCGCGGAGCGGGTCCTGTTCCTCGCCCACTGGGACACGCGACCGCACGCGGACCAGAGTGCCAACCTGGCGCAGCAGCGCCTCCCCGTCCCCGGGGCGAACGACGGTGCGTCCGGCACGGCGGTCCTCCTCGGCGTCGCCGACGCCCTCAAGGCGAAGGCCCCGCACCTCGGCGTCGACCTCCTGTTTGTCGACGGCGAAGACTACGGCGACTTCGCGGATACGAACGACGTCCTCATCGGGTCGCGCTACTTCGCCGCCCACCAGCCCGCGGGCTATCAGCCGCTCTTTGCCGTGCTCTTCGACATGGTCGGGGACAAGGATCAGGACTTCTATTACGAGGGCAACTCCCAGGCCTTCGCCCCGGAGGTGGTGGACCGCGTGTGGCGCACCGCTGCCGACGTGGGCTACGGGCGCGTCTTCCTTCCGGGCGTGAAACACACGCTCACCGACGACCACGTCGCGCTCCAGCACGCGGGAATCCACGCCATCGACGTCGTGGATTTCGACTACCCATACTGGCACACCACCGAAGACACGATCGACAAAGTGAGCGCGGCGTCGTTGCAGGTGGTGGGCGACGTCGCGGTGGCCTTGGTGCGCTGATCGCCGAGCGTCGTTCGCTGCCCCGGGCCGCAGCGACGCCCGGACCCCGCTCCGACGTCCCGCGTGACCCAGATCACGCGCGACACTCGGGCTAGCGTCCGATAGACTTAGACTGGGAGGCCCCCGGGCGTCCCCGACCGAGGGCGAGGCACGCGCGCCCCGAGCGCCGACGGTGGCGTTCCCCGACCTCGGGCCCTACGTGATCTATTCGGGGGCCGCCCGCCCCTGCTTGACAGGGCTCGGCCGCCAACTATGTTATGTTGCTCATTATCAACGAGTTGCGTACGGCGACCGCAGCGGCCACCTCCGACAAACTGGGTGAAATCCTCCTCCGCGAGGGGCTCATCACCCAGGACCAGCTCAAGAAGGCGCTCCTCGAACAGAAGAACACGGGGATGCGACTCGGTTACACCCTGGTCAAGCTCGGCTTCGTCGAGGAGACCGAGATCTCCAAGATGCTCGCCCGGCAGTACCGCATGCCGGCTGTCGACCTGTCCCGCTTCGAGGTCGACCCCAAGATCCTGAAGCTCCTGCCACCGGACGTGGCGATCAAACACAGCGTCTTGCCCCTCAAGCGCGAGGGGCGGACCCTGACGGTCGCCATCGCCGATCCGAACAACGTCACGGCGATCGAGGACATCAAGTTCATTACCCGCTGCGATGTGTTCCCGGTGATCGCGGGGGAGTACACCCTCCGCAACGCGATCGACAAGTACTACCAGCAGTCCGACGCGCAGCTGCAGACCCTTCTCAAGGACATCGAGGCCGCCGAGGACCTCGAGGTGGTCGAGGAGGAGCTCGACGAGGACGTCAAGGCGCAGGACTTGGCGGATGACGCGCCGGTGGTGAAGCTCATCAACGGGCTGCTCACCGACGCGGTCAAGCGCGGCGCGTCCGACATCCACATCGAGCCGTTCGAGCACGAGCTGCGCGTGCGCTATCGCGTGGACGGGGCGCTCCAGGAGGTGATGAAGCCGCCGGTGAAGATGCGGGCGGCGCTCACGTCGCGCGTCAAAATCATGGCCCAGCTCAACATCGCCGAGCGGCGCGTCCCGCAGGACGGCCGCATCAAGCTCAAGTTCGGGGCCAAGGTCATCGACTTCCGCGTGTCCACCCTGCCGGTGCTGTTCGGCGAGAAGATCGTGCTGCGGATCCTCGACAAGGGGAACCTGGCGCTCGACCTCACCAAGTTCGGCTTCGAGCCCAAGTCCGAGGAGAATCTGATGCGCGCGATCCTGAACCCGTACGGGATGGTGCTCGTGACGGGGCCCACGGGGTCGGGGAAGACGACGACGCTCTACTCGGCGCTGTCGCGCATCAATCAGATCGACGTGAACATCATGACCGCCGAGGACCCGGTCGAATACAACTTGCTCGGCATCAATCAGGTGCTCGTGCGCAACGATGTGGGGATGACGTTCGCGGCGGCCCTCAAGGCGTTCCTCCGCCAGGACCCGAACATCATCATGGTCGGCGAGGTCCGCGATCTGGAGACGGGCTCGATCGCCATCAAGGCGGCTCTCACCGGCCACCTCGTGCTCTCGACGTTGCACACGAACGACGCGCCGTCCACCGTGACGCGCATGGTCGACATGGGGATCGAGCCGTTCAACGTGGCGAGCGCGGTGAACTTGATCGTGGCCCAGCGCTTGGTGCGGCGGATCTGCGCCGAATGCAAGCAGGAGCATCAGTACTCGGCGGAGGAGATCCACGCCTTCGGCATTGCCCCGGAAGAGGCGGCGAAGCTGACGCTCTACAAGGGGGCGGGCTGCGAAATGTGTGGCGGGACGGGGTACAAAGGGCGGCAGGGCCTCTACGAGGTGATGGCGATGACGAGCGCCTTGCGCCGCATGGTATTGAAGGGCGCGTCGACGGAAGAGTTGCGCGAGCAGGCGGTGAAAGACGGGATGCTCACGCTCCGCATGGACGGGATGCTGAAGGTGAAGCGGGGCATTACCACGCTTGAGGAAGTCGTAAAGGAGACGGCGGCATGACGGCAGGCGCTTCGCATGCGGTGAATCTGCGCTCCCTCCTCGAGGAGATGATCGAGAAGGACGCCTCCGACCTCCACATCGTGGCGGGGGAGCGCCCCAAGCTGCGCGTGGATGGCGACATCGTGAACTCCGGCGTGGAGGCCGTGCTTACCCCCAAGGACACGCTCTCGATCGCCTACTCGGTGCTCACCGAGAACCAAAAGAAACGCTTCGAGAACGAGAACGAGCTCGACTTCTCGTTCGGGATCCAGAACCTGGCGCGCTTCCGCGGGAACTGCTTCAAGCAACGCGGCTGCGTCTCGCTCGTGATCCGCCAGATTCCCTTCACCGTCCGGACGTTCGAAGAACTCGGCCTGCCCGGCGTCGTGGCGAGGCTCGCCGAGCGGCCGCGCGGCCTAGTGCTCGTCACGGGCCCCACTGGCTCGGGCAAGAGCACGACGCTCGCCGCCATGATCGACAAGATCAACAAGGAGTTGAAGGGGCACATCATCACCGTCGAGGACCCGATCGAGTTCATCCACCGCCACCAGAACTGCATCGTGAACCAGCGAGAGATCGGGACCGACACCTCGAGCTTCGCGGCGGCCCTCAAGTACGCGCTGCGGCAGGATCCGGACGTCGTGCTGGTGGGCGAGATGCGGGACCTGGAGACGATCGCCGCCGCGCTGACGATCGCCGAGACGGGGCATCTCGCGTTCGCCACGCTGCACACGAACTCCGCGATGGAGAGCATCAACCGGATCATCGACGTGTTCCCGTCGCACCAGCAGGCCCAGGTGCGCGCCCAGCTCTCCTTCGTGCTTGAGGGGATCATCACGCAGACCCTGCTCCAGAAGGCGAAGGGGAAGGGGCGCGTGATGGCGTGCGAGATCCTCATCATGACGCCGGCGGTGCGGGCCCTGATCCGCGACGAGAAGATCGAGCAGATCCCTTCGATGATGCAGGCGGGGAAGAAACACGGCATGCAGACGCTCAACGACGCGCTGTACCAGCTCTACATGGGCCGCGAGGTCACGAAGGAAGAGTGCCTCCGGGTGACGTCGACCCCGAACGAGTTCCTGCGGATGATCGGTGAGCCGCCGCTCGACGAGAAGGAACCGATGCCCGTCGGCGGCCAGGCCGCGGTCGCCGGCGGCCGCGTCGCGGCCCGGCGCTAGGCCCGCGGAGGAGGACTAGATGCCAGTCTTTCAATACACCGCGCGCACGCTCAAAGGCGAGCTCGTCAACGATAAGGTCGACCTGCCGACGCGCGACGACGTCGTCGCCCACCTGCGCAAGAACCGCATGGTGGTCGTCAAGGTCAGCCAGGCGCCCCGCGAATTCAAACTCAACCTCAAATTCGGCAGCGGCATCAAGACCCGCGACGTCGTGGTGTTCACCCGCCAGTTCTCCACCATGATCAACGCCGGGCTGCCGCTCGTGCAGGCGCTCGACATCCTGGCCCAGCAGACTGAGAACAAGCTCCTCGCCGACGTGACGCGGCAGGTCGTCTACGACGTCGAAAGCGGCCAGACGCTCGCCGACGCCCTGCGCAAGCACCCCAAGGCGTTCGGCGATCTGTACGTCAACATGGTCGCGGCGGGCGAGGCGGGCGGCATCCTCGATACCATCTTGCTGCGGCTCGCTCAGTTCCTCGAGAAGAACGACGCGATCATCCGCAAGGTGAAGGGCGCGATGATCTATCCCGCCGTCATCTTGACCGTCGCGGTGGTCGCGATCGCCGTGCTCCTCATCTTCGTCATTCCCACGTTCCAGAACATGTTCGCGTCGGTGAATCTCCAGCTGCCCCTGCCGACGCGGATCGTGATCGGCGCGAGCGCCGTACTCAAGAACTACTGGTGGGCGATCGCCGGGGTCATCGGCGGCGGGGTGTTCATGGTGAATCGCTACTACCAAACGCCGCCGGGCCGACTCCAGATCGATGCCCTGCTGCTCAGGCTGCCGGTCCTCGGCGACGTGCTCCGCAAGGCGGCCGTGTCGCGCTTCACGCGGACCCTCGGCACCCTCATCTCCTCCGGGGTCTCCATCCTCGACGGCCTGGAGATCACCGCGCGCACCGCCGGCAACATGGTGATCCACAACGCCGTCATGGAGTCGCGCGCCTCGATCGCGGGCGGCGAGACCATCGCCGCGCCACTCGCGAAGTCCAAGGTGTTCCCCCCGATGGTGATCTCCATGATCTCCGTCGGGGAGCAGACGGGGGGTATGGACGAGATGCTGTCGAAAATCGCCGATTTCTACGACGACGAGGTAGACGCGGCCGTCAGCGCCCTCCTGTCGCTCATGGAGCCCGTTATGATCGTGGTGCTCGGCGTCATCGTGGGTGGCATGGTCGTCGCCATGTACCTGCCGATCTTCGACATGGTGAACGCGGTGCAATAGCGTCACCCGATGCGGCGGACGGCGGCGCGAGGCCTCCCGCACGGCGGGGGGCCTTGCCGTCAGAGGAAGGGGGACGGACGAGGGTGCAGGGACCACAGGCGCAGCGCGCGACCGGGCTCACGCTCCGCCACGACAGTGTGCCGATGCGCCTCTATCACGAGGCCAAGCGGCTCGGCGTGTGGGACCCCCGGGACCTGGAGCTCGGGCCGGACGCGAGCGATTGGACCCGCCTGAGTGTCGTCGAGCGCGACGTGGTGCTGCGCCTCACCGCCCTCTTCCTCGCCGCCGAGGAGGGAATGACGCGGGACCTGCTCCCGCTGCTCATGACGGTCGTCCGGGAAGATCGCCTCGAGGAGGAGCTCTTCCTCACCACCTTCCTCGCCGAGGAAGCGAAGCACACCGAGTTCTTCCGCCGCGTCCTCGACGAGGTCTGCCGCCAGTCGGGCGAGCTCACCCGCTACCAGACGCCGAGCTTCCAGCAACTGTTCTCCGAAAAGCTGCCGACCGCGATGAAGCGGCTCCTCGTGGACGCGTCCCCTCCCGCGCAGGCGGAGGCGCTCGTCACCTACACACTCGTGGGCGAAGGCGTCCTCGGTGACGCGGGCTACCGCGTGCTCACGCGCGCGCTCGACGGGATCATGCCCGGCTACCGGTCCGGGCTCGGCCGCGCCCAAGCGGACGAAGCGCGCCACATGGCCTACGGCCTGTTCCTGCTGTCGCGGCTCGTCGCCACCGACCCGAGCGTGTGGGACGCAATCACCCATCGGATGGACGACCTCCTGCCCGTCACCCTCGGCATCGTGAGCGAGTTCTTCGAAGCCTACGACCACATGCCGTTCGGCCTCTCGCTAGCGGATACGATCGAGTACGCGATCGGGCAGTTTGCGGTCCGCTGGGCCCAACTCGAGGAGGCACGCGACAAGATCCACGGCGGCGCGGGGACCGCCGCCCGAGCGGTGCCGACCGAGCAGGAGGCCGGCGCCGTCAGCGAGATTCGGGCGTGGCTCGCGGATGCGATCGGGAGCGGCCCGATCGAGCTCGGGCGGGACGCGACGGGGCGGGTGGTGGTGTTCCAGGTGGGACCTGAGCGCACCCCGCGCCTGCTCATCACCCAGGACGTGCTCGATCAGCACAGCCCCGCCGATATCGTCGCGGCCCTCGGCGAGCGGGTCGGGGCGCTCACCGGGAACCCCCACGCCCGCCTCACCTGCATGCGCATCGGCCGCAAGATTGTCGTGCAGGCACTCGAATGACCGGCGCCCCACGGCGGGTGGTCGTCAGGGCGAGGCCATCGGGGACGGAGCGACAGTATCGCCGGCGAGGCGCGGCAACTCGAGCCACTGGCGCGGGAACCGTGGGAGAAACCGCACGCGCCGGTTCACCACCGCCTGCACGCGCCGCCACCAGCAGATGATGGGGCGCGGCGTCCGACCCACGCTCACCACGGCGAAGGGGATCGAGTCGGCAACGACCGTCCGGATGTCGGGCTGGCTGAGCGAGCACAAGTCCTCGGGCGTCTTCACCCCGAAGCTCGAGTCCGGACCCGTCCAGGGATGGTTGTGCCACACGGCGAGTGTGCCCCGCGCGCACGGGACGGGCTGCACCCGGTCCACGCTCGAGCTGATGATGTCGGGCATCACGAACTCGCCCACCACCGCGCTGTCGCCGAGCGCCGTGCCCTGAAGGCAGAGGACCACCTCACGGTCGAGCCCCGCCGCCAACAGACTCACCCGACGCAGCAGCGACGCCGTGAGGGCGAAGCGCCTGAGCGGCTGGGAGTTGAGGATCGCGGAATCGGTTGCCGTGAGCGGCGCCTGCGCGAGCGCGGGGCGCACGAAGGGGAGGGCGAGCACCCCCACGGCCGAGCCGAGCGCCAGGGCCGCGGGACGGAGACCGCGTGGCATGCTATAGAATAAGCCCGGCCTCGGCGCTGTCGTCGAGAGGGCGCTCTTGCACTTTGCTAGACCGATCCCAATACTTAGCCGCCGGACGGGGCGGCGGGGCGATCCCGGCGCGATGCCGTAACCGGTTGTGGGTACGACGGTTAAGGTCTCGCTAAGGAGCGGGATGTGACGTGGCTCGGCGGCGGTGCGAAAGAGTCGGCGATCCCGACCCCCCAGGCGCTCCTCCGGTCGGTCTACGCCGGTCGCCTCTGCGTCGCCGCGGCGATCTATCTCGCCGCCTCGCTCAAGTTCGCGGTGCTCGCGCCGCTCGACCTCCTCGTCACGTCGTTCGTCCTCGTGGCGGCCGTGGTCGTGACGATTGCCTCATACTGGTACACGCACGTCCTCCGGCGTCCGCCCGGCCGCACGTTCCTCTACTCCCAGGCCCTGTTCGACGTCGCGCTCATCACTACGGTCGTCCACATCACGGGCGGGCCCCAAAGCGACCTGACGC
Source organism: Gemmatimonadales bacterium (assembly GCA_035538175.1). Taxonomy (GTDB): domain Bacteria; phylum Gemmatimonadota; class Gemmatimonadetes; order Gemmatimonadales; family GWC2-71-9; genus AG41. The sequence goes on from DATLKW010000006.1 coordinate 45,124, forward strand.
CCCTCTACGTCCCCCTCATCGCTGTCGTGGCGGTCCTCATGCCCCCGGCGAGCACCGCCCTGATCACCCTGCTCGTCGGCATCGTGTACTTCGCCGACGTGTTTTTCGGCCACCGCACGCTGATGACGGCGCAAGTGGCGCTCCAGCTCCTCGTGTTCGTCGCGGTGGCCATGGTTACGGCGTACTTCGCGAGCCGCGTGTCCGTGATGGGCGCGGAGCGGGAGGCGCTGGCCGGGGAGCTGCGGCAGGCGCGGCTCGAGGCGGCGGACGTGCT
>DATLKW010000007.1:0-6167 GCA_035538175.1 Gemmatimonadales bacterium
CGCCGGCAGCGTGAGGAGTCTCCAAGAATGGCACGAAAAAACGACCGCCGAAAAGCCGCTACGAGCGGGCGCAAGAGCGCCGGGGCCAAGCCCCGCGTCAGCGGCCCGGGCGTAGCCAAGCCCGCCGCCAAGGGCGCGAAGCCCGCGGCCAAGGCGACGCCGCTCGCGGCCCCGGGGAGCACCAAGCCGAAGCTGCGCGGTCGCCTGTTCGAGCATGAGCCCCTGGCCCGTCACACGACGTATCGCATCGGCGGGCCGGCCCGCTTCCTCGCGCAGCCGGCCGACGTTGACGACGTGGCGAAGACCCTCGCGTTCGCCGAGGCGCAGGGCCTGCCGTGGCTCGCCCTCGGGCTCGGCTCGAACGTGCTCGTGAAGGACGCCGGGTTCCCCGGCGTTGTGATCCGCATCGGCAAGGGCATCGACCGCTTTGAGATGAAAGGCGCCACGGCGATCGTCGGCGCGGGCCTCGCCACGCCCCTCCTCGCGCGCCGCACTGCGGAGGCCGGGTTCGCGGGCGTCGAACGCTTCATCGGCATTCCTGGCACGGTAGGCGGCGGCGTGTACATGAACGCGGGCGCCCACGGCGCTGAGTTCGCCGAGATCCTCACCGAGGCGACCATCATCGACGCGAAGGGGAAGGTGCGCCAGATCACGCGCAAGCAGATCTCCTACAAGTACCGCAGCTCAAACCTCGGCAACGTCATCGTGCTCGAGGCGAAGCTGGCGCTCGCTGAGGAGCCGCCCGCGAAGCTCAAGGAGATCCAGGCGCGCCTGTTCCGCTGGCGCAAGGCGGGCACCCCCTTTGATCAGCCGTGCTGCGGGTCCGTGTTCAAGAACCCGAGCGGCCCCCGCACCGCGGGGATGCTCATCGACGAGTGTGGCTTGAAGGGCTTCACGATCGGCGGCGCGCAAGTGTCATCCTTGCATGCGAACTACATCGTCAACACGGGGACCGCGACCGCGGCCGACGTGCTCAAGGTTATCGATCACGTCCGCAAGACGGTCGCCAAGCGCACGAAGATCGAGCTCGAGCTCGAAGTCAAGATCATCGGGAGCTAGGGATGGCGGACTTCTTCGTCCACGAGTCGAGCTACGTCGACGCAGGCGCGCGCATCGGGAAGGGCTCGAAGATCTGGCACTTCTGCCACGTGATGCCGGGGGCCGTGATCGGGGAGCGGTGCAACCTCGGGCAGAACGTCGTCGTCATGCCGGGGACCCGTATTGGCAACAACGTCAAGATCCAGAATAATGTCTCGATCTACGAAGGGGTGACCCTCGAGGACGACGTTTTTTGCGGCCCGTCGTGTGTGTTCACGAACGTGATGAACCCGCGCAGTCACGTGCCGCGTCGCCACGAGTTCCGCTCGACCCTCGTGAAACGCGGCGCGACGATCGGCGCGAACGCGACGATCGTGTGCGGCGTGACCCTCGGCGAGTACGCCTTCATCGGCGCTGGGGCGGTGGTGACCTCCGATGTGCCGGCCCACGCCCTGATGGTTGGCGTGCCGGCCCGCCGCGTGGGTTGGATGTGCCAGTGCGGCGAGCGGCTGTCGCTCGCCGCGGGCGAGGCTGTGTGCGCGGTCTGCGGCACCGCCTACCGGGAGGCCAACGGCGCCCTCGCCCCCATCGGCCAACCCCACCGCGTCGGCTAGCCTCGTGGCCCTCCGTGCGGACCCCGCCACCGTGACCGTGCCCCTGGTGGACCTCGTGGCACAGTACCGCGCCATCAAGGACGAGGTCCTGCCGGCGCTCCAGGCGGTGATTGAGTCGCAGCAGTTCATCATGGGGCCGAGCGTGCCGAAACTCGAAACGGCCCTCGCCGAACTCGCCCGCGCGAAACACGCCATCGCATGCGCGAGCGGCACCGACGCGCTCCTCCTGCCGCTCAAAGCGCTCGACCTGCGGCCCGGGGACGAAGTCGTCACCACCCCCTTCACGTTCTTCGCGACCGCAGGCACCATCCACAACGCCGGTGGGACCCCCGTGTTCGTCGACATCGAGCCCGGGACGTTCAACATCGATCCGGCGGCGGTCGAGGCGGCCATCACCCCCCGCACGCGGGCGCTCCTCCCCGTCCACCTCTACGGGCAGATGGCCGCCCTCGAGCGCTTGCTGCCCCTCGCGGCTGCCCGGGGGTTCCCCGTGATCGAGGACGCCGCCCAGGCCATCGGGGCGCGCCGCCGCATCGAGGGGCGCTGGCGCGTCGCGGGCGAGCTCGGCTGGGTGACGGCGTTCTCGTTCTTCCCGAGCAAGAACCTGGGCGCCTGGGGCGACGGCGGCCTGATGGTCACGTCGGACGACGCCCTGGCCGAGCGCCTGCGACGGCTGCGAATCCACGGCGGCGCGAAACAGTACGTCCACGACGAAATCGGCACGAATTCGCGACTCGATTCCCTCCAGGCCGCGGTCCTGCTCGCCAAGCTGCCGCACCTGGCGGCATGGTCGGCGAAGCGCCGCGAGCACGCCGCCTACTATAGCCGGGGCCTCGAGGGCGTGCCGGGCGTCCAGCCCCCCGTCGTGGATCCCGCGAACGAACCCATCTTCCATCAGTACACGCTGCGGGTCGAGCGCCGTGACGGCTTGCAGACGCACCTCAAGGCGAAGGGCATCGGGAGCGCCGTCTACTATCCCGTGCCGCTCCACCTGCAGACCTGCTTCCGCCACTTGGGCTACACCGCGGGCCGCTGCCCCGAGGCGGAGCGCGCGGCGCGGGAAGTGCTGTCGCTCCCCGTGTTCCCCGAGCTCACCGCCACTCAGCTCGACTATGTGATCGACTCGATCCGCGCCTTTTACCGGTGAACCGCACGAAACTCGGGGTGATCGGCGCTGGGGCCTGGGGCCGCAACCACGTGCGCACGGCCGCGGGACTCGCCGACGCGGAGCTCGCCGCCGTGTGCGACACGGACCCCAAGGTGCGCGAGCGGCTGTGCCGCCAGTACCCGGGCGTCAGGATCACCACGGAGGTGGACGAGCTGTGGGACCACGTCGACGCCCTGGTGATCGCCTCGCCCGCCGCCACGCACGCGCGCCTCGCGCTCGCGTGCATCGCCGCGGGCAAGCCCTGTCTCGTGGAAAAACCGTTCGCCCTGAGCGCCCAGGACGCCGAAGAGGTGGCGCGCCGCGCGGTCACCGCAGGCGTGCCGGTCCTGGCTGGACATCTGCTCCTGTTTCATCCGGCCGTCGAACGGTTGCGTACCCTCGTCCAGGCCGGCGAGCTCGGGCGCATCTATTACCTCTATGGCCTGCGGGTCAACCTCGGCCAGGTGCGGGCGGACGAGAACGCGCTGTGGAGCTTCGGTCCGCACGATGTCTCGGTAGCTTTGTACTTGCTCGGTGAGACGCCCGTGCGCGTGGCCGCGCAAGGGAAGAGCTACTTACAACGGCGGGTGGAGGATGTCGTGTTCCTGACGATGGAGTTCGCGAGCGGCGTGCTGGGCCACGTCCAGCTCTCCTGGCTCGATCCTCATAAGGAGCGGAAGCTCACGGTGGTCGGGGCCAAGAAGATGGCTGTCTTCGACGACATGGAGGCCCGCGAGAAGCTGCGGATCTACGACAAGGGCGTCGAGCGGCCGCCCGACTACCGATCCTACGGCGAGGCGCTCTCGATCCGCGAAGGGGACATCTTCATCCCCACGGTGCCCAACGTCGAGCCGCTCGCGGCGGAGCTCGCTCACTTCGTGCGCGTGGCACGCGGCCTGGAGCCACCGCGCGCCCGCGCCGAGGACGCGGTGCAGGTCGTCCGCGTGCTCGAAGCCGCCACCCGCTCTTTGAACGCCGGCGGCACGCCGGTTGCCCTATGACCGCCACCGCGTCCGCCACCGCCGACCTCCTCGTCGCCAAGGCCCGCGATCGCTCTGCTCTGATCGGCATCGTCGGCCTCGGCTACGTCGGTCTACCCCTCGCGATGGAGTTCGCGCGCGCCGGCTTCCGCGTCCTCGGCTTCGACGTGAGTCGACACGTCGTGGAGGGTTTGAGTCAAGGCCGCTCGCACATCCAGGACGTGACGAGCGCGGACGTGGTCCGCTTCGCCCAGGCGGGCACGTTCGCGGCGACGGCCGACCTCGCGCGCCTCGGAGAACCCGACGTCGTGTCCATCTGTGTGCCCACGCCGCTGTCCAAGACCAAGGACCCGGACGTGAGCTTCGTAATCGCAGCCACGAACTCGGTCAAGCAATCGCTGCGGCGGGGGCAGTTGATCGTGCTCGAGTCCACGACCTATCCCGGGACCACGCGCGAGCTCATGCTCCCCGCGCTCGCGGAGACCGGGCTCAAGGTGGGAGAGGACTTCTTCCTGGCGTTCTCGCCGGAGCGGGTCGACCCGGGAAACGCGAAGTGGAGCACCCACAACACCCCAAAGGTGGTGGGCGGGATCACGCCCACGTGCCGACGCGTCGCGCTCGCCATCTATGAGCCGGCGATCGCGACCCTCGTCCCCGTCTCGTCCACCGAGGCCGCTGAGCTCGTCAAGATTCTCGAGAATACCTTCCGCTCGGTGAATATCGGGCTCGTTAATGAGATGGCGATCGTGTGCGACAAGCTCGGCGTCGACGTGTGGGAGGTGATCGAGGCCGCGGCGACGAAGCCGTTCGGGTTCATGAAGTTCACCCCGGGCCCGGGCGTGGGGGGTCACTGCATCCCGCTCGACCCCCATTACCTCGCCTGGAAGATGCGTGCCCTGAACTACCGCACGCGCTTCATCGAGCTCGCGGGGGAAATCAACGCCGAGATGCCCGAGTATTGGGTGGGACGCGTCGTCGACCGTCTGAACGAACAGGGCCGCGCGGCGCGCGGCAGCAAGGTGCTCGTGCTCGGCGTCGCCTACAAGAAGGACATCGACGACATCCGGGAAAGCCCCGCCCTCGACGTCATCCGCCTGCTCGGCCAGCGTGGCGCCGTCGTCTCGTATCACGACCCCCACGTGCGGCGGCTGCGCGAGGACGGCATCGATCTGAGCTCGACTCCCCTCACGCCCGAGACCCTCGCCGCCGCCGACTGCGTGGTCATCGTGACCGATCACGCCACCGTCGACTACGGCCTGGTCGCACGCCACGCCCGAGTCGTCGTCGACACCCGCAACGCGCTCGCGCCGCTGCGCCGCCGGAGCGCGGCCGAGTGAAAGTCACGGTCGTCGGCACGGGCTACGTCGGGCTCGTAGCCGGGGCGTGCCTCGCCGAGACGGGAAATGACGTCATCGGCGCGGACGTGGACCAGGCCAAAATCGCGAATCTGCGCGAGAACCGGCTCCCGATCTACGAGCCGGGGCTCGAGGCCCTCGTCACGCGCAACCAGCGCGACGGCCGGCTCATCTTCACCACCGACGTCGCCCACGCGGTTGAGAGTGCCGACGTCATCTTCATCGCCGTCGGCACGCCGCCCGACGAGGACGGTTCGGCCGACCTCACGCACGTCCTCGACGTGGCCGCCACGATCGGGCGCCACATGAACCGGCCCAAGCTGGTCGTCACCAAGAGCACCGTCCCCGTGGGCACGGCGGCGAAGGTTCGCGCGGAAATCTCCAAACACACGACGATCCCGTTCCACGTGTGCGCGAACCCGGAGTTCCTGAAGGAGGGCGCGGCGGTCGAGGATTTCATGAAGCCCGACCGCGTCATCGTCGGCGTCGACTCGCCCGAAGCGGCGGAACGGCTGAACGAGCTGTACGCGCCGTTTTTGCGCACCGGCAACCCGATCATCTTTATGGACTTGGCGTCGGCCGAGATGACGAAGTACGCGGCCAACGCCATGCTGGCCACCCGCATCTCGTTCATGAATCAGATCGCCCGCCTGTGCGACGCCGTCGGGGCCGACGTGACCCTCGTCCGCAAGGGGATCGGCACGGATCGCCGCATCGGACCCGCCTTCTTGTTCCCGGGCCCGGGCTACGGCGGGTCGTGCTTCCCGAAGGACGTGAGCGCCCTCATCCGCTCCGGCCGCGACGCGGGCGTCCGCCTCGACGTGCTCGAGGCGGTGGCGGCGGCGAACGAGCGTCAGAAACGGGTGCTGTTCGACAAGCTGGCGCACCACTTCGCCGGGCACCTGCAGGGGGTGGGCGTCGCGGTGTGGGGCCTCGCCTTCAAGGCCGAGACTGACGACGTGCGCGAGAGCCCCGCCCTCGCGCTGGTCGAGCAGCTCGTGGCGGCGGGCGCGCGCGTGCGAGCCCACGATCC
>DATLKW010000008.1:0-1915 GCA_035538175.1 Gemmatimonadales bacterium
CGCGAGAAGGACTTCGAAGAGCGCATGTACCGCGCGTTGTACGGGGACGAGCTCGTGCGCCTGTTGGGCGGGCGGACGCTGGCGACGCTGGACGAGCAGGGGAAGCTGCTCGAGTTCCTGACGGCGCGGCAGTATCAGGGCACGCCGCTCGTCGCCCGGCTTGGTGGCTGGCACAAGCAAGCGGCGCAGTTTCGCGGCAAGGAGCTCGTCTGCTATCACAAGGAATGGGAGTACTTTTCCCGCCGCTTCGACGTGCCGTGCGTGGATTACATCGAGCCCAAACCCGGTATTCCCCCGACACCCAGTCACGTGCAAGAGGTGATCACCGAAATGAAGGCGCGGCACATTGCGGTGCTCTTTTCGACGAACTACTACGATCGCAATCAGGTGGAGGAGGTCGCGGCGCGCACGGGCGCCAAGGCGGTGATCGTTCCCGGGAACGTCGGGGGCGCGCCGGGTGCCAACACGTACTTCGATCTGATCAGCCTGTGGGTGTCGGCGCTCGCGAGCGCATTCGCGCCCGCCGGTACCAGCACCCCACGCTAGAGAGGCGCGACCGTGCTGCAATTCATGCTGGCGCCGTTCGTGGCGTGCATGGTGCTCGTGGGGATCCACTCCTATCTCGGTTTGCACGTCATTGCCCGCGAAGTGATCTTCGTCGATCTCTCGCTCGCGCAGATGGCAGCCCTCGGGAGTGTGGTCGCCTTGCTCACGGGCGTCGCCCCAGATTCCCCGACGGCGTTCATCTCGTCGCTGATCTTCACGGGTGTGGGCGCCGCGGTGTTCGCGCTCACGCGGACGGCGGGCAAGGGCCGCGTCCCGCACGAAGCGATCATCGGGATCGTGTACGCCGTGGCCTCCGCCGCCGCGATTCTCGCGGCGGCGAAGGAACCCCGCGGCGCGGAAGCCATCCGGGACGTCCTCCAGGGCAGCATTATCTGGGTCACGTGGCCGACCATCGCCAAGAAGACGATCGCCTATGCCGCCCTGGGGCTGTTTCATTACGTGTTCCGCCGCCGCTTCCTCACGGTGTCCTTTCAGCCCGACGTAGCGGAGCGGGAGGGATGGAAGATCAAGTGGTGGGATTTCTGGTTCTACATCTCGTTCGGTGTGGCCGTCACGATCTCGGTGCCGCTCGCGGGGGTGCTGATGGTGTTCACGATGCTCGTGGTCCCCGCCACGATCGCGTTTCTGTTCACCCGCGACATTCGGCGACTCGTCGCGATCTCCTGGGGCTCGGGCGCGCTCGCGTCGTTGCTCGGTCTCTGGGTGTCCTACGTGGCCGATCTGCCCACAGGCCCGCTGATCGTGTGCATGTACGGGCTGGTGCTGGCGGCAGCGGGAGTGGTGCGCAAGCTGGGGGTCGGGGCGAGCAGCGTCTCGACGCCGGTGGGAACGTCGGCATGAAGCACGGGTAGCAGCGTGCCGATGCGCCAGCACTCACGGGCGGTACGCGGTCTCTGGCTCTGCGGTGTCGTGCTCCAATGCACGCTCCCCGGGGCGAGCGCCTGGGCCGACGCGCGCCTAGACGCCGCCAGCGCGGCGGCCCGACCGCACGTTGAATCCCACTCCACGCCGAGTTGTCCCCGCGCCCACCCACCGGAGTGCGCGCTGTGTCACTTCCTCACTGCACCAGCCGTCGCGGGCCCAGCAGCGTTTCTCGGAACCGACGGGGAGGATGAGCGGCTCCGGCCCCGGGCCGACCGGGCGGAACCGACGGACCCCCTCGCTCGAGCTCACCCGCAGCCCCGCGCTCCCCCGAAGCTCTCCTAGAGACCGGTCGCGCTGCTCGCGCGCCGGCGCACGCACGTGAACTGATCGATTGCTCGCCGATCCGCGGTCTAGCGCCGCGGGGCGCGCACGCGCAATCCATACACGGCACTGGAGAGCACAATGACGTCCCACCGGCTTGGGC
>DATLKW010000009.1:0-20278 GCA_035538175.1 Gemmatimonadales bacterium
AGGGGCGTGAACGGCGCGCCTGAGGTCAGGCGCCCAATCGCCCCGACCTCGAGTGCCGGGGTGAGCGGGACGGTCACGGCACCCACGAAGGCGTGCCGGCGCTCGAGGTCGCTCGTTGCCCACTCGGGCGCATTGGGGTCGCCGCCGGTGGTCGGGGCGGCGAACCCATGCGAAACCGCGCAGCACGAGAACGAGGACTGGTCGCGCGCGCGCGTGAGCGTATAGGCGACGCGGAAGACCCCGCCCTGAGCGGTCGTACCAACGAACGAGAAGGTCAGCTGCTTCGTGTCGGAGGCGAGGTCGGACTGGATCAACAACACCCTGCCGTATTCGGGGTGGAGCCGCGAACTCGTGAAACGGACGGCGCCGGTGGCCGGGACGATCGAGTCGGCAGGGACAAAAATGGGGCGGCTGGCTTCGTCGGACAGCAGGAAGTGCGGCGCCCCAACCAAGTTCAGGTCTCGAAAGCCGTATTGGCTCACGCCGCGCGCGTAGCTCCCTTCGAGCGTCACCCAGTACCTGCCGCGGAGCCGCTCCGCCAGGCTGAGCGAGGCCCGCCGGGCGCGCGGGGCCGTGAACGCAGGCCCGAAGACAGTGACGTTCGGATGGGGAATGCCGCTCCCGGCAGTAGCGCATTGGGTCGGGATCGTGGATGGATCCTGAGCGTAGTGCGCCCAATCGGGCGTGGGCACCTCGACCCCCACGCACACGAGTTCGCTTTCGGCACTCGACAATCCGGGCGCGCCGAGGACGGCGCCGTAGAGGGACGTGGGGAGTAGGCTGCGAAAGTCGCCGATCCCGCCGCGCAGGGAGGTCATGCCCGGAGCGTCCGCCTCGCCTGCTAGCCGCCACGTGAATCCGACGCGCGGCGACACGTGGACTTCGCTCGGGATGCGGTCGGTCCGGATCCCGAACAACGAATCCACCGCGAGACTATACGCCGGGGCGCCCGTGAAGCGGGTCGCTTCGAGCCGTGCCCCATAGGCGACGTGCAGATTGGCGCCGACGCGCCAGCTGTCCCCGGCGTACAGAGCGCTATTCCACGCGCTTCCCGCTTGCGTCAGGGGCGCGAGCGTCCGTCTGAACACGGCCGGCTGGTTCGCGGCGAGCGCGGCCAGCGACGGGAACACGAACGTGCCGAGCTGGTTTGGGGTCTCGTTCTCATCGACCCGCGTCCCGTTCAGGAAGACGCCGAGCTTGAAGCGGTGCGCCGCCCCGGCGGGTAGCCAGGACACCTCGTCAGTGACCTCGAGGCTGCGATCATCGATGTGCTGGGGGAGCGCATTGTTGCCGCCGAAGGCGAGCGTTGCCACCCCCTGGCCGCCCGGCAACTCGGAGGCGACGTCGACGTGCGCGGCGGGGAGCGCGAGGAGGGCGCTTGCGTCTCGCTGATGCTGCGCAACGCGACCTTGGAGCTGGTTGATCCAGTGCCCGCCGACAAACGACGTCAGCGAGACCATGAGGCCCCCGTCGCCCTCGGTGCGCGTGCCGCCGGTGGCAGGCAGAGCGAGGGAACCGACGCGCGTGGGCTCCTGAGACGTCCACTGGCCGTCCAGTCGGAGCGTGACGGTGTGGACTTCCGACGCGTGCCAGTCGACGCGCATCAGGCCTAGCATCTCGCTCGCCGCGCGGTTGTCCGAGCGCCCGGCGATGCTCACCGGGGCGCCCGTCGCGCCGGCGAGCGCCATGAAGCGCGCCGCTGAATCGGCGCTCACCCCGAGCCGCAGGAGGGTGCCGGGATCGGCAGAGGCGAGCGAAGCCACGGCCTGGCCGCGCCAACGCCCCTGGAGCGCGGCGAAGAGGAAGAGCTTGCGCGGGACAAGAGGGCCCCCCATGCCACCGCCCACTTGGTTTTGCGTGGAACCCTGGCCAAACGCCGACGCGGTGACACCGCCCCACGCGAGCGAGCGGTCGCGCCCCGCATAGGTGAACGAGCCCCGCGGGACATTCGTTCCACCGCGCGTGGTCGAAGTGACGAGGCCGCCGGAGAACTGGCCCCGGGCGACGTCGTAGGTACTCGTGACGATCCGGATCGAGCGCACAGCATCCTGCGGAACGCTCCCGGAGCCGAAGGACATGCCGTCCAAGGTGACGGCGTTCGCGGTCGGCCGCTGCCCTGCGACGGAGATGGCCGTCGTGGTCGAGTCAGTCGCGGCGATCCCGAGGACCCCGGGGGCCAGCGTGGCAACCGCATTCAAGTCGGAAGCGTCGATCGGGAGGCGGGTGAGGTGCTCGGGATTGAGATGCGTGGCCGTGGCGCCTGGCCCCGGTCGGTCACTCGGCGCACTCGAGCGGGCCCGCACGGTGACGGCTTCAAGCGGCACGGCGAGCAGGCCCATCCGGATGTTCGCGACAATGCGGTCTTCGTCACCCTGCCGAGCGACGCTGACGTGCGCAGGGGCCATGCCGATGAAACGCGCGGTCAGCTCATACTGTCCGCCCCCGTCCGGGAACACAATCGTGTACCGCCCCTGCGCGTCGCTCGTGCGTTGACGCGACACCCCGGTCTCCACGGAGGTGACTTCCACCATGGCACCCGCAAGCGGCTGGCCATCGGGCCCCCGTACCGTGCCGGTTAGGATGTCCGTGGTTGCGCCGACTTGGGCGGGGGCCGGGCGAGGCGCGATCGCGGCGGCGACGACCGCGAGCCGCCAGAGCTCACGAACTCCGAGCCTCATCACTTCCGCACCCGGTCGCGTTACGGCTGGCCCGAGACCTTTGTGGGCACGGAACTGCCCGTCAGTGAACCGTTGCCGAGCTCGCCGGCGGGGTTCGCGCCCCAGCAGTACGCCGTCCCGCTGGTGGTGTGCGCGCACGTGTGCGTGCTACCTTCGCTCGCGCCCCAAAAGCGCACCCCGCCCGACACGACCACCGGGGTGACCCGATTCGCGTTCGTGCCATCGCCCACCTGGCCGAACGAGTTATCCCCCCAGCAGTACGTGGTGCTATCCGTGGTCCGGCCGCAGGTGTGACTCCCCCCCGCCCCGACCGCGGCGAACGCATGACCGCCGAGGACGACCACCGGGACTGAGCTGTTCCCGGTCGAGCTGTCGCCGAGCTGACCGCTGGCGTTCAGCCCCCAGCAGTAAGTGACACCGACCGCCGTACGGCCGCAGGTATGGTTGCCCCCCGGGCTGATGGTCGCGAACACGATCCCGCCGGCGACAGCCACCGGGACGGAGCTGTTCGCGGTCGAGCTGTCGCCCAGCTGGCCGCTGGCGTTCAACCCCCAGCAGTACGCCGCGCCCGCGGTGGTGTGACCGCAGGTGTGGTTGCCCCCCGCACTGAGCCCCGCGAACCCGAGATTGCCGGCAACCGGCGTCGGAGACGACTGAGTCGTCGTCGTGCCATCACCCAGCTGGCCGAAGGAGTTGTCTCCCCAGCAGTACGCGGTTCCCGCCATCGTGCGGCCACAGGTGTGGGTTCCGCTGGTGCTAATAGCCGCGAAGCGCACTCCCCCGACGACTAACACCGGAGCCGACCGATTGTTGGTCGTGCCATCGCCCAACTGACCAAAGGAGTTGTCCCCCCAGCAGTACACGACGCCAGCCAGCGTGCGGCCACACGCGTGATCGCCGTGCGCGCTGATCGCGGCGAATACCAGTCCACCAACGACTGGCACTGGGGCCGCGCGGTTCGTCGTCGAGCCATCGCCCAGCTGGCCGCTCGCGTTCAAGCCCCAGCAGTAGGCGGCTCCACCGCTGATCAGCGCGCAGGTGTAATCGAGTCCCGAACTCAGGGCCGTAAACACGAACCCCACCGTGATCGCGGCCGATCCGCTCTGGCCCTCGCTGGTCGCGGAGACCGTCGCGTACCCAGACGCGACGCCGGTCACGAGTCCCGTCGTTGAGACAGACGCCACCCCTGCCGTAGTCGTCGCCCACGTCACGACCCTCCCCGTCAGCAAGTTGCCGGCGGCGTCCCTGGTCGTCGCCGTCAACTGCAGCGTGCCGCCCGCGACCACGGTGGCGGGGTTGGGGGTGACCGTCACCGAGGCGACCGGTCCCGAGCCGAGAGCCGGGCCGGTGCCACCTCCAGCACACGCGGCGAGCAGGAGCAGACCAGCACCCAGGCAGAGCATCTTAGACATCCGAGTCGCCTCTTCCGCCGGGGATGGTCACGCCCTTAATCAGGGGTGAGCTGAAGGTCAACGAGGGACGCGTACCTCCCCCGGCGGCCCAGGAGTTCGGCATGTGTCCCGGTTTCCACGATCTGCCCGCGGTCCAGCACGATGATGCGATCCGCAAACCGGACGGTCTTGAGACGGTGGGCGACCGTCAGGGTGGTACGACCAGCGGCCGCGACTTGGAGCGCGGCCAAGACCGTGCGCTCCGCGGCTGCGTCGAGCCCACTGGTCGGTTCATCCAAGATCAGAATGGGCGCGTCGCGCAGCACGGCGCGGGCGATGGCAATCCGTTGCTTTTGGCCGCCCGAGAGCGTGGACCCGCGTTCCGCGACGATGGTATCGTAGCCCTCGGGCAGTTGCACGATGAATTCATCGGCGTTGGCGACCCGCGCCGCCCGACAAATGTCGTCGTCGCTGGCGTCGGGACGACCGAAGGCGATGTTCTCGCGAATGGTGCCACTGAAGAGCAGCGAGTCTTGGAGCACGAGGCTGATCTGGTCGCGGAGCGACTGCACCGTATACCGCCGGATATCTTCGCCGTCGATACACACGCTCCCCGCGGCCGGGTCGTAGAGGCGCGGGACGAGGCTCACAAGCGTGCTCTTGCCCGCGCCCGTTGCCCCGACGATCGCCACCGTCGTCCCCGGCTCCACGAGCAGATTGATGCGGGAGAGCACGGGCTGCCCCGGGGCGTACTCGAACGACACATCGTGGAACTCGATCCGTCCTGCGAGCCGAGACGCGGGGCGGGCGTTCCGCACTTCGACGACCTCGCTCCGAACGCGCATGACCTCCGCGATCCGCTCCACCCCGACGCCCGCGCGGGCGAAGGACGAGGAAAGGCGCGATAGCGCTTTCATCGGGCTGTACAGGTTCGTGACGTAGGCGAAAAAGACGACCACGTCGCCGGTCGTGAGGGCGCCCGCGAGGACCTGCTTCGCACCGTACCACATCACGATGGCCAGGCCCAGCGCGGCGAGGAAGTCGACTTGAGGGGCCACGCGGGCTTGATAGCGGATGCCCTCGCGGTAGGCGCGCAGGCTGCCGAGGTTCTGCACTTGGAACCGCTCAATCTGTTGATCCTCTTGGGCTAACCCCTGGACGATCCGGATCGACGCGAGCGTTTCCTGCGCGATGGACGCCAGCAGTCCATCGCTCGCCCGCGCGTCGCGCGCGGCCGCCTTGATGCGACCGGTGTAGCGCAACACCGTCCAAAAGAGCAGCGGCGCGACCGCGAGCGCGGCGAGCGCGAATCGCCAATTGAGCCAGACCATCAGGGCCACCATTCCGACCAGCAGGCACCCATTGCTGACGAGCAGGATCGACCCACTGCTCACCACCTCCCGGAGGGCCTGAATGTCTGAGGTCAGGCGCGTGATGAGGTCGCCCGTCCGCTGGCGATCGTGAAACCGCAGCGAGAGCCGCTGCATGTGCGCAAAGAGGTCCCGCCGCAACCCGAAGACGACGCGTTGCCCGAGGTCCCCGAGCGTACGCGTATAGGCGTACGTCAGCACTCCCGTACTGAGGGCGATCAGCAGCGTGACGGCGCACGCGCCGTACACGATCGCCATCGGCGCTGGACGAACCGCCTCGAGCCAGCCGCCTAGGAGCGGCACACGACTGGGTCGGTGGGAGAGCACGAGGTCGATGACGACCTTCAAAGGCCAGGGGCGAAGCACCGTCAACCCGGCATCCAGCACCATTGCGACGGTGGCCCAGCCCAGGGTCAGTCGATACGGCCGCACGAGCGGGAGCACATCGCGCAACCAGACGCCAAGAGACGGGCCCACCGCGCCCCGCGAGGACGCGCTACCGATCGAGCCCTCCTGCCCCCTCACCGCAGGCCCTCGGCAGCGTCAGCCGGATCCGGTCGTCCACGATGTCCAACCAGTCGCCAGCCGACGCCGAGATGTGCCGCAGCCGTCGCAACACCCGCTCGGCTCCCGACCCCCGGAGCAATTTGGGCTGGTAGTTGACGCGCGGATCGCGGTTTTTCACATAGAGCGGATAGACCTCGACGGTGGTCTCGTGCCGGTCGAAACGCACACCGACCACCAGACCCTCAGCGCGGCTGTTGCCGGACCCGAAGGCAAAGTTTCCAACGCTGTACAAGATCGGTCGCTCCCGGTACACCTCCGCCGGCTGCACGATGTGCGGGTGATGTCCAATCACCACGTCCGCTCCGCAATCGATCGCGAACCGCGCTTTCGTCCGGACCTCCGGAGCGGGCTCCCGCTCGTACGGCACGCCCCAGTGGAAGGTCACGACCACCCGGTCAACGAGCGCGCGCAACGCAGGGATGTCCGCAGCGAGGGCGTCCGGAGGATCCATCGCGCTCCCAGGCAGACCCGCCCGCGCCGCGCACCGACGGTTCCAGTAGTAGCCGAGCACGCCCACTCGTTGACCGTTGGCGACGCAGATGACGGGCCGGTGGGCGGCGCGCTCATTCACGCCGGCCCCGACCGCCGCGACGCCGGCCTGCTCGAGGGCCGCGAGCGTTTCGAGGACCCCTGCGCGACCGCAATCGAGCAGGTGGTTGTTGGCGAGGGTGACGACGTTGATGCCGGCCCGCTTGAGCGCATGCGCGAGCCCGGGATCGACCCGGTACGAATGGTTCCGTCGCTCGCGCCGGGCGACGAGGGCGAAGGGTCCTTCGAGATTGCCCAGCACAATCGGCGCCCGTCGCAAGAGCGGGAGCACCGCGACGAACGGATGGTCCGGTCCACGTTCACCGAGGACCGGCTGGGCGCGACCGGCTAGCATGATGTCGCCGACGGCGATGAGCGACAACTCGGGTTCGTTCCGCCTGCGCAGCTCGGCTTCCAGCGCCGGCGCCGTGACGAGGTCCTCCGAGCGGGGGATGTCCTCACGCGCGACGTGCCTGAGCATGCGCGCCACGGCGAGCGGCAACCCGGCACCCTCGAAGGGGTCGCCTACCGCGATGCCCGACGGCTGAACGTCGGTCACGCGTTGCGCCACGCGGGGGTCGCCTGGGAGGGCGGGAGCCGCGTGCCTCGCGGCGCGTGACCCAGGGTCAGCCCGCGCAGCGCGTCCTGCACGGCCGGATCGAGGCGGATGCCACGCGCGGCAAAGCAGTGTTGGATGATCGCATGATGCCGACCGCCATTCAGCACGTCGTCCGCGTGGAGCAGCGCGGACAGACCGGCGGCGAAGGAGCTCCGTGCACTCTCCTGGTCCGCTGGCGTGGGATCTCGCGCCAGAGGGCGCAGGCACCCGAGGAACAGCAGCGCCTGAAGCAGCAGCAAGTCCATCGCCCGCGCTTGCTCCCGCGCCGCGAGCTGGGACCGAACATCCCATAGCGCGGCCGCGAATATGGTCCCGTTGGCATGCGGATCCGCACCCGGCCGCGGGTCGTAGTCCCGCATGGTCTTGGCGGTGACCAGGCAGCGACGGTGCGGGAACTGATCATCATGGCGCCGGTGCCACGCCCAGATGTGGGGGGTCTCCAAGAGGGTCGCCGTCCAATAGTCGCACGTCCCTTCCTCGAGCGCGGACTTGCGATTGCGCTGCCGGGTCGGACGGCGTTGAGCGTTCGCGGCGAAGTCCGCGGTGTGGCGGGCGATATGGTGGCCGTACTCGTGATAGATGATGCCCGCATTGTGAGACGCATTCGCCCGGTACCGCCCCCCGGCCGCCTCGACGAGTGCGCCGTGCTCGAGCAGCATCCACCCCGGGCCGAGATGAATCTCGCCCTCAGGCGAAATCGACTCGTGTTCCGCCAGCGCGTAGCGTCGGCTCGGGAGTCGGTAGTGCCCCCCTTGGAAGGGAAACCAGCGGCCGCTTGGCCGCCTGACACCATCCCGGCGCCCTTCGTACTCGGTAGCGGCCGCATGGGCCGTGACGACCGCGATGACGCGCGGCAGCGACCGGGCACTGAGTTCCTGCAATAGACCGTCGACGTAGGCTGCCATGCGGTCCACGTGGAAGTACGTATTCACCTCACCGAACCGGGCCGCTTGGACGTAGCGCCAGCGAAACGCCGACTCAGCCAGGATCACCTTGTCGATGCGGCCGCCGCCCCGTCCCGGCTCGAAGAGAAAATCGCCCTCGGCATTCGGCTCGGCGTCGGCGAGGCGGCACGCGCGGACGCCTCCAGTCGCCGGATCCGGCTCGTTGACGGCGCCGCCATTGCGCACGACGACAAACTGCCCCCGCAGGCGGCGGGCCTCGCTCGCCCCGCACTGCAGCCGGGGAAGCGACGCCACGGACGCGGTGACATACCCTCCCAGCGAACGCCGCGGATCGGGGGTCCAGAGGTAAACGCGCCCGCGATTCATCCCAACGTGACCGCTGGCTGTTCGCCGGAGAGTACTTTGAGCCCGCGCGGCGGAGCAGCAGCGTTGAGCCGGTGATTCAGCCCGCCTTCCTCCAACTCTGCAGCCGTTAAGCACGGGATCTGTGTGCTCGCCTCGACCTCTCGCCTGCCCAAGGGGCTTCGGGAGACGATTCCCGAGACGGCGAGGGGTCTGATCCCCAGGGGGCTCAGCAGGCCCACGGCGCCGACGACGCCCAGCGCGTCGTTGGCGGCGAGGAGCCACGCGTCCACACTCGTGGCAAAGCGCGTGCTCGCTAACAAGGCGGCCGTCTCCCCCTGGATGATGCCGTCGGCGATTTCCGCCACGACCCAGGCGGCGCCTTGCCCGGCCGCGTGGTCGACGAGCCGACGATAGAGCGCGAGCAGGTCCGACAGGGCGCAGAGGTACGTCGATGGCAGCCCGCCATCGACGAAGTCCAGGGCCGCGCACGCCCCGGCGTCCAGCATCGCGAAGGTGTCGCGCCCAGCCGCCGTGCCCGTCAGCTTGACGCCCGCCACTTGGAGGCCCGCACGCCCGAGACCGTGAATCACGCTACGGGCCGTGTAGGTCTTCCCCACATCCATCGCGGTGCCCAAGACGACGACGATGCGGGGACGCCCGTGACCCACCCGCGCCCCTTCGGGCACCGCGAAGTCCTGGAGCCGCAGCGGCCGCCCGTCCCCATTGCCCAGCGCCCCCTCGATTCGGAGCCGACTCGGTTCGGGGACGGTATCGTGCTTGCTCGCGACCACACCGCACAGGCCGCCGACTGACAGCAGATCGCAGCGGTCCCCCTCGGACCGAGCGTAACCTTCGAACTGCAGGGTGGCGTACCGATTCCCGAAGACGACGGCGATGAGGTCGCCCGGATGCAACGCGCACCGACGGCCGGTCGCGAGGTCGAGGGCCACGTTCTTCCCGATCGTCTCGACGCGTGCGAGCACGATGTCACCGACCTGCGGTAGCTCGGGGGCCGGCAGCAGCCGCCGGACGCTCGACGCCGGTACTCGCCGCAGCGCATAGGAAATCCGCATCGCGCTGCGGGTGTGCTCAGCCAGCGGCTGCCCGATCTCGGGCGGCGAGGTCGGATGGTGCTTGATCTTCACGGTTGCCCTTCGGGTGGAGTGTGAGCAGGCGCGCGGACCGGTGCCGGCGCCCGGGAACGCAGAGCGGCGCGTAAGCTTGGCAAGCGTCATGCCTACGGGGACGGGCGGTACCGCGACCGAGCGTCTCGTTCAACGGGGCGCAAACGAACGGTAATCGCCTTGCGAGGGTCGGCCGTGTGACCGGAGTCACTAGCGTTTGGTCTAGACGCGCTGAAACGAAATGAGACACGCTGCGTCAAGACAGCGCGGCCCCCGGCCTCGGGACGCTAAGGCGGTTACTGGCGACCGTAGGCCTGGACGGTGGGTCCGCCGTGCCCGCCACTCGGGAGGCTGCGGTAGTAGAAGGTGATCCACCGGATGACGCGCGCCGCTCCGGGCAGGGCGATCACACGGGCCCGGGAGTGTCCGGTGAAGGTGAATCGGCCGCTCGGTGAGAAGGTGCTACCGTCCGCGAAGGTAACCTGGACGTCGAACATCTCCAGCTCGCCGCCTTCGACCGTGAGGCGGATGCGCTTGAATTTGCCCCCGTTCATCGTCCGGATGATATCGCGCTCACCACGCGAGCTCACGCGCCGGGCGCCGAGGTGAACCCATTGCTGCTGGGAGCGGGCCGAAGCCGGCGCCGGCGGGAGGCAAAGAAAGAACACGAGTGCGATGAGGGCGGTGCGCAACATGGTCGCTCTTGGTGCCGGTTGACGGGACGTAACGCTGGGAGCCTGCGAGCCGCGAGGACGTGGATCACCAATCTCCCGGCGGGCACTAGATTGGTTCGGGCCGTTCCTTAATAGCGTACCCCTG
The DNA here is from genome assembly GCA_035538175.1 of Gemmatimonadales bacterium. Taxonomy (GTDB): domain Bacteria; phylum Gemmatimonadota; class Gemmatimonadetes; order Gemmatimonadales; family GWC2-71-9; genus AG41. Next base: position 10,347 of record DATLKW010000009.1, read on the forward strand.
TGCCCAAGACGGAACTCTCCATTACGGTGTACGGTGGCGCCCCCGGCGAGATCGGCGGGAACCGCATCCTGGTCGAATGGTCCGCGCGCCGCTGGCTGCTCGACTTCGGGATGCGCTTCGAGCGCACGGGCCGATTCTTCGAAGAGTTCGTGCAGCCCCGCGGCGCCACCCTCGGCCTGCGCGACTATCTCCGCATGGGGCTGCTGCCACCCCTCGAAGGGCTCTACCGCAATGATCTCTCGGCGCACGATCCGGGGCTCTGGGCGCGGTACCGGGGCCGGCCGGACCATCGCACCGTCGACCGCGTGGATGGCGTCCTGCTCTCCCACGGACACGTGGACCACGTGGGCTCGATGGGATTCCTGCGCGAGGACATTCCCGTCTACACCGGCCTCACGACGGCGGTGATCGGGAAGTGTCTCCAGGACCCGAAGCCCACGGGCCTGGACGGCGAGTTCAACTACCTCGTGCCCCGTGTGCCGAAGGGGGCCGTGCTCGAGGCGGCCCGCGGCGCCCCTCGCATCCAGCGCAAGCACTACGTCGCCACGGACGGCACCGACGTCACCGATCCCGCCGTCGCCATGGCGCGACTCGCGAGCTTCTGGGGATGGGTACCGGGCGAGCGGACGTCGATCCAGTCGGCGCCGCTCGAGCTGCTGGGCAACGCCGAGCTGGCGGCACTGGGCGTCAGGTTCTGGCGCGTCGATCACTCGATTCCCGGGTCGGCCGCTTGGGGGATCGAGACCCCCATCGGCTGGGTGATCTACAGCGGCGATCTGCGCATGCACGGCCACTCCAGGCAACGGACCGAGAAGTTCGTGAAGGAGGCACAGGCGTTGCGGCCGGCGCTGTTGATCGTCGAAGGGACCCGCGTTGACCGGAGCGACACCGTGACCGAGCCGGAGGTGCATCAGGCTGCGGACGAAGTGGTGCGGCAAGCGAACGGCGTCGTCATCGCAGACTTCACGGCGCGCAACATCGAGCGGCTGCGGACGTTCCGGGACGTCGCGCAAGCGCGGGGCAGGCGGCTCGTCGTGACGACCAAGGACGCCTACATGCTCGAGCAGCTGCACGTCATCGATCCCAACATCCCACATCCGGCGTCCGCGGGGCTCGCGATCCTCGACGAGCCGCTGGGAACCGTGCCGAACTGGGAGAAGGACGTGCGCCAGCGGTTCGAGCAGAGCTTCGTGGGGGCGGCCGACATCCGACGCGAACCGGGAGACTACATCCTGTGTCTCTCATACTGGGATATCACGAATCTGATCGACATCGAGCCCGAGGGTGGCACGTACATCTATTCCAGCTCCGAGGCCCACAGCGAGGAGCAGGAGATCGACGCTAAGCGGCTCATCAACTGGCTCGATCATTTCGGTGTGCGAAAGGTGGGTGGGCTGCCGGGCGCCGAGCAGGGGCCGTATCACGCGTCAGGGCATATCGCTGGTCCGGCACTGGCGGGATTGATCGAGGAGATCGGCGCGGCGCGTATCATGCCGGTGCATACGGAGCATCCGGAATGGTTCGAAAAGCGGTGGGGGAAAAAGGTGGTGCGCGTGGCGGAAAGCGTTCCCGTGAAGCTGTGAGGTCGAGCGGCTTGACGAATTGCGGCACCATCTTTGGGTGGATCACCGTCGCAGGGCTCGCGCTGTGGATCGGCGGTGGGCCTGGCAAGCCTGGCGGGAAGCGCGCGCAGCTCATCCGGGACAGGACGCCGAGGCTGTCAGCAACAACGAGTCGGTCGGGGAAAGAGCGGAGCTTATCGGGTAGGGAGTGTGGCCAGCGACTGGACGAACGCGCCGTACACCGTTGCCGACCACCAACCGCTGCACTTCTCGATTTCCGCGAAGGCCGCCTCGCGCGCGAGCGCGGGCCGATACGGGCGCGCGGTCGTGAGCGCATCATACACGTCGACGATTCCTACGATCTGCGCCGCGAGCGGGATCTCGTCGCCGCACAGGCGGTCGGGGTAGCCGGTGCCGTCGTACCGCTCGTGATGCCAGCGGATGATCGGCTTCAAGTCCCACGGAAATTCAACCCCCGCGAGCAGTTCCAGGCCCCAGATCGGGTGCATCTGCACCACTTCGAACTCGGCGCGCGTGAGCGGGCCGGGCTTGTTCAAGATCTCGTGTGGGACCCGCACCTTTCCGAGGTCGTGGAGGTAGGCGCCGAGGCGGATCGTCGTCTGGCTGGTCTCGTCGAGCGTGAGGACCCGGGCCACGGCCATGGCGTGCTGCGCCACGCGCTCGCAATGGCCGAAGGTGTAGCTGTCCGTGGACTCGATCGACTGCCCCCACTCGCGCACCACCGCGAAGTAAGTGGTCTCAAGCTCGGACACCTTGCCGCCGACATAGACGAGGTCCACGCGCGCGTCGAGCCGACCAAAGAGGCGGTGGGCGGCGGTCAGCAACGTGAGCGCTTCCTGATTCCGCCCCATCGCCTGATACAGCAGGGCCAGCTCGTACGACGCCTCCGCCTCATTCAGCACCGAGCCGGCGTTCACCGCCAGCTCGATCGCCGAGCGCAGGCGTGATTCGCCGAGGGCGGCACGCCCGGTCTCGCGGTATACCATACCGATGATCCGGTAGGCTTCGGACTTGTCGCTCCGGGCGTCGAGCTGATCGAAGATGGCGAGAGCGGCCTCGGCGTTGCGCCGGGCTTGCTCGTAGCGCCCCCGCACGACGTGCACTTCGGCGTGATTCACCAGACACTGTCCCTGGAGGTGCGCGTCGCCGGCCCGCTCGGCGATCTCGTAACTCTGCTGGAAGTAGCCGTCCGCCCGGTCGTACTGGCGCAGGTCCGTGTGCGCGATGCCCAGGTTGGCATACGCCATCGCGCAGCCGTGCTCGTCGTTCGAGGCGCGGTACGCCTCGAGAGAGCCCTCGTAGTGTGCGACCGCCTCGCTTAGGTTCCCCTGGATGTTCGCCAGGATGCCGAGGTTCTGCTCAACCCGCGCACACAACTCGCGGATATGACCCCCTCGCTCCAGCGCGTGCAGGAAGTGCTGGCGCGCGTCCTCGATCGCGCCCGTCTTCAAGTCCAGCCCGCCGAGCGTGTTCAGGGCTTCGGCGGCCAGCAGGTCGTTGCCGGCGTCGCACGCCACGCTATAGCTGCGACGACACAGCTCACGCGCTTCGGCCGACTCGTTGCGGTGAAAGCGCATCACGGCTACGCGCCGCAACGCCTCCGCCAACACCGTCCGCTCCCCCGTGCGGTCGGCGGTGGCGATCGCCGCTTCATAACACCGGATCGCTTCCGGAATGCACGCGGCCCGCTCCTGGGCACGCGCGTCGTGCAACAGTTCCGCCGCCGGGCGCGCCGCCAGGCGCAGCCCGGCCTGTCCGGATGGGGCCGCTGCAACGGCCGTCATGTCCCTGTCACCACGCGACCACGTAGGTCGAAAAGTGATTGACGGTCCCGGTGACGGTTTTGCTGAGCACATTGTCGAGCGACAGCAGGAAATAGAGGATCTGCAGGTTGTCCGTCGTGTACGCGATCTGCTTCGGCAGTAGGATGCCGAGCAGACTGCAATTCGCGTAGCTCATCGTGAGCGCGGCGGGCCTCTGGAACCGCAGCCCGGCCGGCTGGAACTGGACAGCGTTCACGCCCAGCCCGGTGGGCAGGGTCATCGTGATCGTCGTCGGCTGCGCGAGGGCGCCCGGCGGGATAACGAGCGTGTGGGGCCCGACGCTCAAGGTCCCGCCCCCGCCCCCGATGGTCTGCGTGGTCGTAGCGTAGGGCAGGTTGGAGCACTTCAGGAGCCCCGTCGCCCCAAGCAGCGAGCCGATGAGATCTGCCGAGGGTGCCGGGGGTTTCAACCCGGTCGGCGTGCGATCGCCGCAGCCCGACGAGAGCGCGAGGGCGCACACGACGAACACGACCACTAAGCAACGAGCGGCCTTCATACGGCCTTCCTTCTCCTCTAGGGCGTAGGGAGTTCGAAGGGGGAGCGTGGTACGGCGGGGACCGCCGATTCCGTCCCCAAAAATGCACGAAACCGGCCCTCCCCTCCGTGAGGGCGGTCACGCGCCGCGACTCGGTTTTTTGCGTGTTTTAGGGTTTCCTTCGATTTGGTGCAGAGTGCTATTCCATATCAGACCGCCCAGCTCGTGGCCTTTCTGCTCTCGGGTGTCAGCCGGTAGTCGTTCGCACGTAGAGATCTGCACACCACTTTAATGTCTCACGCCGCTCGGTCCGCGCGAACCCCCCTCGCTCGAGCACTCCCTCCATACCTCGTGCGGCGTGCACGAAGCCGCGGAACGGGTTCCGAAGCACGACGCGTCCCAGGTTCTGGCTCGCTACGGCGGCCCGCACAAACCATCGGTCCCGCGGATAGGAGAACGCGAGCAACCGCCGGCTACACCCCATCGCCGCGTCGAGCAGCGGCTGGTAGGCCGGATAGCAGCAGACGACCCGATCCATGGTGACGACATCGGCTGGGCGAACCGTGTGAGCGACCGTGATGAAGTCGCCGGGTACGAGTTCCAGTCGATCGGCGAAGCCGCGCCGGCGTGCTTCCTCCCGAGCTGCAGCTACGTACGCTGGCGCCGCCTCGACCACCGTGACCGTGCCCGCCCCCGCGGCGAGGAGTTCAAAGCCTAGCGCGCCGATGCCAGCCCCAACATCGAGTACCGTCTGGCCACTCCCCGCCCGGAGCACTGCATCGCGGAGCAGGCGTGTCGTTGGGTCGGGCCCTTGCCGCCGGTATCGCGCTATATCGCGCCGGGCAACAGCTTCGCCAAAGTGATTCTCATTGGCGGCCCAGAATGAAGGACAGCAGGAGCTCATCTAGCCAGAGGGGCGCTGCGGGGACTAGGCCGCGCCTTCGGTCTGAGCGAGTGTCACGAGGGGCATCCCCTTTTCGACGGTCTGCCCTGCGGCGACGTGCACCGTTTCGACGGTACCGGCGTGAGGAGCGCGCAGCTCGTTCTCCATCTTCATCGCCTCGACGACCACGAGGCCCGCCCCTGGGTCGACGCGTTGGCCGGCAGCGACTTCGACGCGTACGACCAAACCCGGCATCGGCGCGCGCACGACACCGCCACGCGCCGCCCCTCCTGCGCCCGACGCGGAACCGGAGGGGCGGCTCCGCTCATCGTGGACTCGGATCTCCGCGCGCTCGCCCGCTATGCCCAAGATCCAGCGGCCGGGACCGTCGAGCGGCTGCGCCGCAACAGTCCACGCGGCTCCCCCGAGGAGGAGATGGTAGAGCGGGCTTCCGGGGAGCGCGGCGAGTTCGGCGTCGAGCGTCGCCCCGTCGACGAGTACGCGGCCATCCTCAACCTCCACCTCGATGGTCGCATCGCCGATCGTCACGAAGTACTTCATTACGCGGCCTCCAACACTGCCACCGCTTCCACGTGCGCGGTCTGGGGGAAGAGATCGAACGCCCGCAGCGCCACGACCCGGTAGTTGACGCTCAGCCGGTAGAGGTCGCGGGCCAACGTCGCGGGATCGCAGGACACGTACGCGAGGCGGCTCACAGGCGCGCTCGTCAGGCGCAGCGTGACGTTCCAGTGAAGGCCGGCGCGCGGCGGGTTCACGATGACGGCGGTCGGATCGGGGAGGGTCGCGAGCACCTCCTCGGCCCGCGCCGCAATGAAGCGCACCGGGCGCGGCACCGCGCGCGCCCGCGCCCACTCGATCGCCTTCTCGTCCGAGTCCACGCTCACCACTTCGGCCCCGCGTGCGGCGAGCTCTACGGCCGTGTCCCCGATCCCGCCGTAGAGGTCCCACACCACCGCTCCACGGAGCTCCCCGAGCCCGGCCACTGCCCAGCGGCGCGCCACTGTGCCCATCTCGGGGTTGACCTGCTCGAACGCGGTCGCTGGGAACCCCGTCGTCGGACCAGCGACCACACGGGCCGCCCCGTCCACTGGCTGCCACCAACAGATCACGCGTCCTCCCCCCCCAGTCCGGTCCCCGTTACCGAGGGCCGCGATGAGCGCCGCCGCGTCGCGCGCCGCCCAGGGCTCCCCGACCGACTCAGCCACCACGTGCCGCCGCCCTTCGCGGTCGAGCCGCAAGGTCAGGTGTGTCAAGCGAGCGGGCAGCAGCGCAAGGCGGGGCCGGATCTCGTGCCACAGCGCCATCAGGCGGAAGTCGGCGATGTGGCAATCGCCGAGCGCGAACACGCCCCCGGGGCGGTCGTAGGGATGGAACCCGACGCTCCGGCCCTCCGCGCGGGCTCGTGACCCCCCGACCGCAAGCGTGATCTTCGAGCGATAGCGCCATTCTTCAACCGCCTCCACGATCTCGGGGTCGGGGACGTCGAGCTTCGCGATGCGGCGCAACGCGTCGCCGACGATCGCCCGCTTGGCCTCGAGCTGCGCCTCGTAGGCCACATGTTGGAGCTGGCACCCTCCGCAGCGATCCCGGAGATAATGCGGACACGGGGGGGTGACGCGCGCCCCGGTTGGGGCCACGACCTCCGCCATCTCGCCGCGCGCAAACCGTTTGTGGAGCTTGACCCCCGCTCGCAGGCGCACGCGCTCGCCCGGCGCGGTCCGCGGCACGAACACGGCGCGGCCGTCGCCCAGCCGGCCCACCCCGTCCCCACCCGCCGCGATCGACGTGATCGCCACGATATCGCTCACGCCCCGATGCCTTCCCGACGGGCCGCAATCGCCCACGCGGAGGCCGGCCCGGGCGGCGGCGCAACCGGAGACGCCGGCGGCGCGGTCCGGCGCTGCGCGTCGGCGAGGAGCGCGGCGGCGACGGCCAGCGGGCGCGTGAGCTCCGGGCTCGGCCCGCCCGATAAGAGGCGTCCCCCGGCGCGCTCCAAGTAGGACACGTCCACATCGCCCCGCTGGAATTCCGGGTCCTCGAGCACCCGGAGGTGGAAGGCCTGTGAAGTCGGGAGCCCGACGATCACGAGCTCGCGCAGCGCCCGGTGCAGGCGGTCGAGCGCGACCGTCCGGGTCTCCCCCCATACGATGAGCTTGGCGATCAGGGGATCGTAATACAGCGTCACCTCGTTCCCCGCCTCTACGCCCCCGTCCCAGCGCACGCCTGGGCCGCCGGGGATCTGCAGGTGCTCGATGACCCCGGTGGCCGGGAGGAAGTCGTTGAACGGATCCTCGGCCGTGATGCGGCACTCGATCGCATGGCCGCGCGGCTGCAAGGTCCCGGCGTGCACCCGCAGCGGTTGACCCGTCGCCACGCGGAGCTGCTCGCGCACGATGTCCACGCCGTACACGAACTCGGTGACCGGATGCTCGACCTGCAGGCGCGTGTTCATCTCGAGGAAGTAGAATTCACCGGTCGGCGCGAGCAGGAACTCGATCGTACCGGCGCCCAGGTAACCCACCGACCCGGCCGCAGCACTCGCCGCCTCGCTCAGCCGGCGCCGCAGCGCCGGGGTCACGGCCAGCGAGGGCGCTTCCTCGATCAGCTTCTGGTGCCGCCGCTGAATGCTGCACTCGCGCTCCCCCAGGGCCACCACGCGCCCAAACGCGTCGGCGAGCACTTGGATCTCGATGTGGCGGGGCCGCTCGAGGGCCTTCTCGATGTATACCTCTCCTGCCCCGAACGCTCTTTCGGCCTCGCTCGCGGCCGCCGCGAAGGCGGCCTCGAGCTCGCTTTCCGCGTGCACGAGCCGCATCCCCTTGCCGCCGCCCCCGGCCACGGCCTTGAGGAGCACGGGGTAGCCGAGCCGGGCCGCCTCGGGCCGCGCCTGTGCATGGTCGGCGAGGGGCCGCGTGCTCCCCGGCACGATCGGCACGCCGGCCGCCTGCATGCGGCGACGCGCTTCGGTCTTGTCCCCCATCGCTCGGATCGCCGCGGCCGACGGCCCAACGAAGACGAGGCCCGCCTCCGTTACCGCCTCCGCGAACGGGGCGCGCTCGGACAAGAACCCGTAGCCGGGGTGCACCGCCTGACAGCCCGTGGTCCGAGCGGCGTCGAGGAGCTTTCCGATGTCGAGATAGGATTGAGCGGCGGGAGGGGGCCCAAGCGTGACGGCCGCGTCGGCGGCGCGCACGTGCGGCGAAAGGCGGTCCACCTCCGAATACACGGCCACCGCTTCCATCCCCTCTTCGTGGCACGCCCGGATGATCCGGAGAGCGATCTCGCCGCGGTTCGCGACGAGGACCCGCTTAATGGAAGGCATCAGTCGTCAGTCAGTCGTCAGTGGGTCGTCATGAGCCGCGGGTGCGGGGCTCCGGCCGCGAGCGTCGGCAACTCGCGACGTCGGTGGCAACCCCGAAGGTCGCCATCGGCTCGCACAAGGCACGGGTGGCGCGGGCCGCGCGTGTGTATAGGGCGAGGGTGGGCTCGGCCCACGGATCGTGGGCGTCGAGGCCGAGACGCAGGGCGGTGAACACAAAATCCCGTGGCGCCACGCGCGGGTTGTTGCGGGCGGCACCCGCTACCCAAACCACCGAGCGCGCCCCCCAGGGGAGCCTTGGGCGAGCCTCCGGCGGTCGCTCGAACGCCATGCTTACGCACACGGGGCGCCGCCGCTCGAGCGCGCCGAGCCAGGCCTCGTCCGTCCCCGCGCCCGCGCGACCGAGCTTCAGGTCGCTGGCGAGCCGCGCCCGCAGCGCGGGGTCGGTGCTCCAGGCCGCGAACGGCAAGACGAGGAGGTCGGGTCTCAAGCCCCGGGCAAATCGCATGTACCACACGCCGTACGTATCGGCGTCCGCGGCGGTGAGCAGTACCCCGTTCACGGGACAGTCGCGGAGCAGGTTCTCGCCGAGCTCCTCGAGCACAGCAGGCACGCGCAGATCGGTCGGGAGGGGGCCCCATTGGTCCGGAGCGGCCGCGACGCCGTGCTCCGCCAGCGCGAGTCGGAAGCGCGCGGCCCAGGCAGCGACCCGGAACACCCGCGCGCTGTCCCCTTCCACCGTCTCCTTGTCCCCGGCCGCGCCTTCCAACGCGATCACGTGCAAGAATGCGCGCTCGGCCGTGTCGAGCGCCGCGCGGCGGGCGGCGGTGTCCGCCGGGACTCGGGTGCCCCCGCGGCCGGCCGGCGGAGCCGCGAAGCCCAGGTAGCGGCGTCCGACGAGTAACCACGCGTCGCCGTCGGTCGAATCGCGCGCGAGGCGCTGCCGCCAGAGCACGAGCGAATCCGTCGGCGCGCCTGTCCCCTGGACCTCAGGTACACCGCCGGGTGGGGGAGAGGAGGGCGGGGGCTGGGGCGGGACTGGGGGCGCCTGCAACAGCGCCTCCAGCACCGCCACGCTACAGAGGAATGCTCCCATGCTTCTTCGGCGGATTGCGGTCCCGCTTCGTTGCTAGCGTCGTCAGGGCCTCGATCAGGCGGGGCCGGGTGTCGCGCGGGTCGATGATGTCGTCCAAGTAGCCCCGCGCCGCCGCGAGATAGGGGTGCGCGAACTTCTCCCGATACTCGGCCTCGCGCTCCTCGGTCGCGTCCTCCTTATAGAGGATTTCCACCGCGCCCTTGGGGCCCATGACGGCGATCTCCGCCGTCGGCCAGGCGACGTTGTAGTCGCCGCGCACGTGCTTCGAGTTCATCACGTCGTATGCGCCGCCGTACGCCTTGCGCGTGATCACCGTGAGCTTGGGGACGGTCGCTTCGCAGTAGGCGAACAGGAGCTTCGCCCCGTGCTTGATGATGCCGCCGTGCTCCTGAGCCACACCAGGGAGAAACCCGGGGACGTCCTCGAAGGTGACGAGCGGGATGTTGAACGCGTCACAGAACCGGATGAAGCGTGCTCCCTTGATCGAAGCGTCGATGTCGAGCACCCCGGCGAGCACGGCGGGTTGATTCGCGACCACCCCCACCGATCGGCCGCCGAGCCGCGCGAAGCCGACGAGCAGATTCCCGGCAAACTCGCGGTGCACCTCGAAGAAGTCCCCGTTGTCCATCACCCGCCGGAGGACGTCGTGCATGTCGTACGGCTTCGTGGGGCTGTCGGGCACGATGTCGAGCAGCTCCTCGTCGCGCCGGTCCCGCGGATCGGTAGACGCTT
>DATLKW010000010.1:0-2154 GCA_035538175.1 Gemmatimonadales bacterium
AGCACGAAGGCGGTATCGGGACAGTCGCGCACCAGGGCGATCACTTCCTCCAGCTGGTCGGCCGTCAGGCAGAGATCGAACGGGAGCCCCCGTCGCCCGACGAGCCGCACCCCCTCGACGAACGCCGGGCGTCGACAGAAGCCCGGCGGTTGCCCCTGAATGTTCTGGCGAATGCCCTTGAGTTTGGATGAGGCGGCCAAGGCGTCGAGTTGGCAGTCGCGCTCACGGGCATCGGCGACATCGGCGAAAGCGACGATCCCGGCGATCCGCGGCTCCGCGTTCGCCAAGCGCTCGACGAATGCCACTTCGCGCCCCGCCTCCTCCGCTCGGCAGTTCGCCTCCACGACCAAGATCCCCGTGACCCCGACGGCCGCGGTCGCGGCCACGAAGTCGGCCGGGAGGAACGGCCGACACAGGGACGGCTCGCGCTCGAGCCAGGGGTAGTGCAGCGTCGTGGGATCCCAGAAGTGCACGTGCGCGTCCACGACGGCCCCCGCCTCCGGCGGCGCGGGCGTCGGGGCCGGCGTCACGCGGTCGCTCCGTCGTCGGCGCGAGCGGCCCAGCTGCCCCGCAGGCGATCGAGCGCCACGGCGAGCACGATGATGGCGCCGATGATGATTTCCTGCGTGTAGTTCGGCCACCCCATCTGCTGGCAGCCGTTGCGCAGGAAGGCCATGATCAAGGCGCCCACCACCGACCCGAACACACTCCCTTCGCCGCCGAGCAGGCTCCCGCCGCCGATCACCACCGCCGCGATCACGTCGAGCTCCGTCCCGATCGCGACCGTCGGATCGCCTTGGCGGAGCCGCGAGAGCTGCATCACGCCGGCCAGGCCGAAGAGCGCTCCCGCCGATCCATAGATCACGAGCCGCAGCCGATCGGTCGCGACGCCACAGGCCCGCGCCGCGAGCTCGTTCGAGCCGAGCGCGAATACCCGTCGGCCGAACACGGTCCGCTTGAGCACCGTGGCCGCGGCCAGGGCGAGGAGGAGCGTAAGCCACACCCCGGGGGGCAGCACCATCCAGGCGGGGCGCGGCAACGTGACGAGCAGATCGTTCACCCACGTCGGCGGGACGTTCACGGTCTGCTCGTGCGCGAGCCACTTCGCGACGCCCCGCGCGACGCCGAGCATCCCGAGCGTCGCAATGAACGGCACGACCCGAAGCCCGGTGATCACGAGGCCATTGACGAGCCCCACCAGCCCCCCCGCCACCACGGCTGCCGCGACCGCGCCCGTCGCCGGCCAGCCGGACCGGATCGCGAGCGCGGCGACCACGCCCGTGAGGGCAATGCTCGCCCCCACCGAGAGGTCGATGCCCCCACTGATGATGACCGTCGTCATCCCGATCGCACCGAGCGCGACGATCACCGTCTGGGCAAGCACGATCCGCAGGTTGAAGGCCGATAGATATCGGCCCGGGGCCTCGGTCAAAACCGCGAACACCAGCACCACGACGACGAGCGCGATCGCGGGACCGAGCCGGCCGACGGAGGCGCGCAGGTCACCGAGCGACGCGAGGGCCGCCCGACCTGACCGGAGCGGCGCGACCGCCTTCACCCCGGAATCCGTCACGCCCGCCTCCCCGCGCCCAACGCCCCGCCTTCGAGGGTGAGCGCGGTCCGCGCTCGCGCCGAGCGATACATCGCCTCGACGAGCGCCACGCTCCGACGCCCCTCCCGCCCGTCGCACAACGGCGTCGCCCTCGTCCGAATGGCCACCACGAAATCTTCCAACACCCGGCGGTGTCCGCGTGCGTCCGTCACCACGGGGGAGCTCGCGCTCGCGTTGGTGCTGACCTCACCCGGCGGGAGCGACACGGGCGGCGTGCGGAGCTCGAGCGCGACCACACGGTCCTGCTCGACGACGATCGTACCCTCCGATCCCGTGAGCTCGAGACGGCGCGCGAAGCCCGGAAACACGGAGGTCGCCGCCTCCAACGTTCCGACGGCGCCGTTCGCGAACTCGAGGCACGCGACCGCCGTGTCCTCCACGGCGATCGCGTGCACCGCGGTCCGCGTGGCGGCGTAGACCCGCTCGACCTCGCCGAACAGCCACAACAAGAGATCCACGGAATGGATCCCCTGATTCATCAGGGCGCCGCCACCGTCGAGCGCCCACGTGCCTCGCCAACTCGAGTCGGCGTAATACGTAGG
>DATLKW010000011.1:0-1987 GCA_035538175.1 Gemmatimonadales bacterium
GACTCTCCGCCGTGAAGTGCTTCCCCACGGAGCCCGAAATCTGCTCGCCCTGCCGCTTGACCCAAGCGAGCCCACTCGCACCCAGCTGTTTCGCGGTCTCGGCCAACTGATCCACGTCCTTGCGCGACAGCGCGCCACCCCCCTTCACCGCGAGCCCGCGCACCCGCGTGCCGTCGGCGCGCGCCGCCTCGAAAAAGGGCACCGCAAGTGGTCGCACCGCCGCCGTCCAGTCACTCAGGGGCAAGTCGTAGCGGAGGTCCGGCTTGTCGGTGCCGTAGCGCTCCATCGCGTCGCGCCAGGTGAGACGCGGGAAGCCGCGGGCGATGGCGTGTCCCCCCTCCCCCCACAGCTCGACGAGCACCGTTTCGACGTACCCCAGCACGTCGTCTACGCCCACGAACGACGCCTCGAGGTCGATTTGCGTGAATTCCGGCTGGCGATCGTTGCGCAGATCCTCGTCGCGAAAACACCGGGCGATCTGGAAGTAGCGGTCGAAACCCGCCACCATCAGCAGCTGCTTATAGAGCTGCGGCGACTGCGGTAAGGCGTAGCACTCCCCCGCGTGCACCCGGGACGGCACCAGGTAGTCACGGGCACCCTCGGGCGTGGGCTTGGTCAGGATCGGAGTCTCGATCTCGACAAACTCGAGCTCCGTGAGGGTCCGACGGGCCCGCTGCAGCAAGCGGTGGCGGAGCAGCAGGTTCGCCTGCATCTCGGGGCGTCGCAGGTCGAGATGCCGGTACTTGAGCCGCAGCTCCTCGGCGGGCAGCTCCTCCCCCTTGCCCCGCGCCACGGGGATCGCGGGCGTCACGGCCCGACCCACCACCGTGAGCTGGGTCGCCTGGACTTCGACCTCCCCGGTCGCGAGCTCCCGGTTCTGCATGTTCTCGGGCCGCGCCCGGACGTCGCCCTCGAGCTCGATCACGGTCTCGCTCGCGAGCCCGCCGGCGAGCGCGCGCACGTCAGCCGGGGCGCCCGGACCGATCGCCACTTGGACGATCCCCGCCCGGTCGCGCAGGTCGAGGAAAATGATCCCGCCGAGATCGCGGCGGCGATGCACCCACCCCCCGAGCCGCACGTGCTGCCCCACGTGCTGGGCGCGGAGCTCGCCGCAGCGCAGGGTGCGCCGCGTTGTAGCGCTGGGACTCGTTATGGGACCTCCGCCTCGCACAGGACGCGGTAGAACTCCTCCGAGCTCCGGGCGCCGAGCAGCCGCCCGCGCACCGGTTCGCGCCGCACGAGGCGCGAGATGCGACTGAGCGCCTTCACGTGCGCCCCCGCCGCCGACTCGGGTCCCGCCAACAAGAAGAAGAGCCGCACCGGCTCGCCGTCAATCGTTTCGTAGGCCACGGGTGCCGGCGTCGTCCCGGCCGCGACCACGAGCGCCGGGAGCACGGGGCTCTTGCCGTGCGGCACCGCCACCCCGTAGCCGATTCCCGTCGGGAACTGCCGCTCGCGCTCGAGGATCGCTCCCAGGACCTCCTCCGACGCCCCCCCGTCCTGCACCACCATGAGCTCCACCAACTCCCGCAGCACGCCGGCTTTATCGGTGGCGCGCAGCGGGACCCGAATGCGGGCGGGCGTCAGAAGCTCGGAGAGGCGCACAGGGGTCGAAGTGTCCTAAACGGTTGAAGATAGCTAAGTTCGCTCCGCCCGGCGACACGCAATGGGACGCAAAAAGACTAAGTCGTTGTCACCGTGCGAGAAAAGCAAAACGGGACCCCCGGTTTGAGTACCGTTGAGTCCCGACCACTTTGCCTAGTTCTTGCCCCAGTTTGCCTAGGGCCTCGCTTCACACGTCCCATGCGTCTGCCCCGTCGAGGGCGACGGGGTGGTACGGCTACACCGACTAAGGTGCCGCGTGAGGAATTGGGAGAGCTACTGCGTCACAGGGTCACGCCCAGCGCAGCGAGATCTTGCCGCAGCTGCGGGGCGCCGCGGTACAAGATCGTCTGCACGCCGAGCATGCGCGGGACGTCCAGGTTCC
>DATLKW010000012.1:0-13497 GCA_035538175.1 Gemmatimonadales bacterium
GAACAGCGAGCCCCGCTCGCCGAGCTCGTGCATCCGCACAGCGGGCTGGAGCGACGCGTTGTGGCGCGTCAGGTCCGCTACGAGAAAGTGGTCCTCGTTGTGGTCGCGAGTGCGCCCGAGGTAGGTCTTCGCGAAGACCTCGACCGTGATCGGCTTGGGGGAGTTACGTCCGAACACGGTCAGCTCCCACACTGGGCCGCGATCTTCGGGTACAAGGTGTCCGTCGGGGCAAGCTGCGTCGCCCGGTGCACCCAAACGCACCCCTTCTTCTTATCTGCCAGCTGGAAATAGGCGTTGCCAGTCACGAACGCGGCGAGGGCCTGGTCCGGCGGCGTGATGCCCGCTGCGTTGAACAGGACCTGCGCGGAATCGAGGACCGTGCGAGCAGTCGTAGAATCGAGTCGGTCGAACAGCACATAGAGGGCGTCACGAGTACTGCGCTCCACCGGCCGCTGCGGCGCGGGCTGCCGGCGCGCCCCCGAGGCGGCGTCCGACGCCCGGGACGACGGTTGGGGCGCGGCGGGTAAAGAGTCGCCCCGTGCGGCGCCCGCGGGGCGCGTGCTGTCGGCGCCCGCCACCAGGACCCTCGCTTTCCTCGAATTGGCGCGATACAGGGCCGCCGCGCCCGCTCCCCCGAGCAGCACCGCTGCCCCAGCCACGATCGGCGTGAGCCGCCGCCCCCGCGGAGGTCCGCCGGAGGGAGTGCCTGCCGAGCGGCGCACCAGCTCGGTCTTGGCGTCGGCGTCAGGCCGCGTCGCGGGGATCGCGCCGACACGGGCCCCGCGCTGCAAGCCGAGCAACGCGCCGACGTCGCCGGCGAATTTCGCGACCGTTTGATACCGCTCCGCTGGCTGGCGCGCGAAGGCCAGGTCGAGCGCCCCCTGGAGCCCGGCGGGAAAACGCAGGTCTGGGCGCACATCGGCGAGTTTCGCGGGCGCGGTGGTGAGCCGCTGCACCATCGTTTCCTGCACCGTCGTTCCGGAGAAGGGCAGCACGCCAGTGAGCATCTTGAACAGCACGAGCGCGAGGGAGTAGAGGTCGCTCCGGCCGTCGACCTTGTCTCCCGAGAGTTGCTCGGGGCTCATGAATTCCGGCGTGCCAACCACCAAGCCCGTCCGTGTCACCTTCTGGGCATCGTCACCACCAACGGCCTTCGCGATCCCGAAATCCACCACCTTGACGACGTCGGCTCCGTCCCGGGCGTGCGCCAGCATGATGTTGTCGGGCTTCAGGTCGCGGTGCACGATGCCGAGATCGTGGGCGGCCTGAAGAGCATCGGCGACCTGCAGGAAGATCGCCCCCGCCCGCAGCGCCGGGAGCGCCTGCTCCCGCAGGAGCAGGTCGGTGAGCGGCTCGCCCTCGATGAACTCCATGGCGAGGTAGACGAGGCCCTCGGCGGTCTCGCCGAAATCGTAGACCGCACACACGTTGGGATGGCTGATGCGACTGGCGTTCGCGGCCTCGCGGTTAAAACGCGCCAGGGCGTCAGGGTCGTGCACCATCGACGGGTTCATCACCTTGATGGCGCTCTTGCGCCCCATCTTTACGTGCTCCGCCAGATACACCTGGCCCATGCCTCCTTCGCCGAGCTTCCGGACCACGTGGTAGCGATCCGCCAGCACTTGACCCACGAGATCGGTGCCCGGCGACGACGAGCGTAGCGTCTGCCCGTCGTTGGGGCAGAACCGCACTTCGTCGGCGTACTCGGTCTGGCAGACGGGGCAGAGCTTCACGCGGGGAGCTCGATGCGCAGGAGCTTGTCGCCAACCAACACCCGCGAGTTGTTGCCCAAGGGAATGTCCCCCCGCGCCGCGAGCGCGATGCCGTTTCGGCTGCCGGCGTCCACCACGACGAAATCGGCGTCCTCCGAGCGCACAAGCGCGTGTTGGGCGCTCATCGACGGGTCGTAGGGAAACGTCCAGTCACCGCGCTCGCGGCCGATCAGCAGGTCGCGGCCGGGCGACAGCTGCATGACGTCGCGGGGGCTGCCGTCGGCGCGCAACTGGGTGAGACTCGCGATATCGGCACTCGGCGTGAGGCTCCCCATGCGCCGCGTGGCGTCGGCGTCGGGCGGGTGCGGGCCGGGGTACCCGAGCCGCCGAAAACGCAAGATCTGCGAGCCGACGAGCAACAGATCGCCGTCCACGAGCCGATGCGGCTCCTCGAGGAACACCCAGGTGCCGTTGCGGCTGCCGAGGTCGCGCACGACCAGCGCGTCCTCCTCCCACGAGATCTTGGCGTGCAGGGGCGACAGGAACAGATCCTCGGGAAACCGGATGTCGCCGTCGAGGCGACCGATCGTCGTGTCCGCGCCGCTGCGCTCGAAGCGTCGCACGACGGCGCCCGCCTCGTCGAGGAGCGCGAACGAGATGGGGCCGCCGACGCGCCTGGCGCCCGAGCCCACGCGACGCCCCGACACGGCCTGCGCGAGCGGCGCCCCACACGTGGCGCAGAAGCGGCTGGGCGGCCCCACGGGCGAGCCGCAACGGGCGCAACTGGGCCCCGAGTCGGGAGCGGAGAGGCGACGACCGCAGTGCGGGCAGAACGGTCGGAGACCACTGGCCCGCTCGCCGCAGAAGGGACAGGGGACCACCTCACTCGCCGCGTCACCCCCTAGCGCCGCCACGACGCGCGTCCCGGGAAGCGATGCGGCACCCCGGCCGCCCTCCGGCGCCGCAGCCTTCAGTCCGGCAGACTGGCCCATGGGTTTGCCGCAGTCCATGCAAAACTGCGCGGTGGGTTCGTTGGTGCGGCCGCAGTAGGTGCAGGCGATCACGGGCGGAGGTACCCCACAGGGCGCACAAGTTACGGCATGCCAATCTATTCGAGAAGTTGGCGGGTCGAAAGGGCCGATGCTACCTTGTCCCCTCCGTGGCGCGCGTCGTCTCGAGCCGCCCACGCGGCGCGTGCCGCGAGCCGTTTCCCCACACACGCGGCGCGGTCCACCGCCATCGGCGCCGACGACTCGGAGGCTACCCATCACCGCCATCGGCGCCCTGTGCGATACGGTGTCTCGCCGCACCTCGCGGGTCGCTCGCCCCCTCAGCCTCGCCGCCGTGCCGCTCCTCCTCCTCGCGAGCCGGGTCCGTGGCCAGGTGGATCCGGGCGGTCCCTGGCGCACGCTCCATACCGCTCACTTCCGTGTCCACTTCCGACCGGCCTATCGCGACGTTGCGCTGCGAGAGGCCCGGGAAGCGGAGCGGTCTTACCGGCTCCTCGCAGGCGAGCTCCACCCCCCGCGCGGCATCGTGGACCTCACCCTGACGGACGACGTGGACGCGGCGAACGGTTTCACGACGGTGTTTCCCACGAGCCGGATCACCATCTATGCCACTCCTCCAGCGGGGGACCACGGCCTGCTGTTCTACGATGACTGGCTCCGGCTCGTCACGACCCACGAGTTGGCCCACGTGTTCCACCTGGATCGCGCGCGCGGGATCTGGCACGGGCTGCAAGTCGTTTTCGGTCGTGCGCCCGGCCTGTTTCCGAACGAATACCAGCCGAGTTGGGTGATCGAGGGGCTGGCGACCTATTACGAATCCCGGTTCACGAACGGCGGCCGCGTGCGCGGGAGCTTCCACACCCAGCTCCTCGCCGCCGATCGGGTCGGGGGAGCGACGCGCTCCCCCTGGGACGCCCTGCTGTTCAGCCGCTGGGCCGATGGCTTGGTCCCGTATGCCTACGGAAGCCGTTTCCTTCATTCAATCGCCGCCGCGGCGGGCGACTCCACGATCCCGCGGTTCGTCGAAGCCACGTCCGCCCAGCTGATTCCGTTTCGTGTGGGTCGACAGATCGCGCGGGCCGCTCCCGGACTGTCACTCGATGATCAGTGGACCCGGGGCACTGCGCCTGACCCGGACGCCGGCGGAGCGGCTGTCGGGCGTCCGCTCGACAGCCTCCTGCGCACCGAGCCCATCCCCCGTGTCTCGCCCGACGGCCGGCGCATCGCCTACGTGCGCGATGACGGCAAGGGCGCGCCCGAGCTGCAGGTGCGCGATGTCGCGACGTTCCGCCCGCTCGCCACGCACCGCGTGAACGGGCGGGTGGACTACGACTGGGCCGGGGACACGCTTGTCGTCACGCAGCTCGACTACACGACGCGCTGGCGCATTCGCAGCGACGCCTACCGGTGGCTGCCGGACGGCTCGTGGCGCCGCGACACGCGTGGCGCGCGGCTCGTGGCGCCCGCCGCTGGTGGCGGCCGGCGCGCCGCGATCACCCTCGGGCCGGACGACGGCACCCCGACCGTGCCCGCGCCCGCCGGCCCCGCCGAGGCGGTGTGGGATGACCTGGCGCTATCGCCGGACGGTCGGTGGATCGCCGGGAGTCGGGTCGCGGACGGGCAATGGGCGCTCGTGCGCTGGCCGGCCGATTCTCCCCGGGCAGGCGTGACACTGCTCGAGACGCGCGGCGCCATTGCCGACCCCGTGTGGACCGCGCGCGGGGAGCTCTGGTTCGTCGCCGACCCAACGGGATTTCCCCAGGTGTACCGCTGGCGCGACGCGAGCGCCCCCGAGCCCCTCACGGCGGAGCCGCTCGGCGCTCGGGCGCCAGCACCGCTGCCCGATGGCACGCTCGTCTACGCGACGCTCAGCGCGCATGGCTGGGCGTTGCACCGCGCCACACCGCTGCGTGAGCGGGCGGCGGTGCCGCTCCCGGCGCCGCTCCCCTTCGACGCGGCTCCGCCGGTGCCCGTGCGAGAGACGGGCTACGACGCCTGGCCGTCGCTCCGGCCGCATTTTTGGATCCCCGTATTTCAGGACGCCGGACCGTCGGGGCGCTTCGGGGGCGTGCTGACTGGCGGGGTCGACGCTCTCGGACGCGTGGCGTACACGGCGGACGTGTTCGTCGCGCCACGGCCGTTCCGGGCCGGCGGGGACGTGGCGCTGGTGTTGACGACGCTCGGGAATCCGACGCTCGACGCCGTGGCGTCGAGCTCGTGGAGCGACCTCGTCCCACCGGCGAGCGCGCCGAACATCACGCTCTCCGAACTTGACGAGACTGTGGCCTTGGGAGCCACGTTCGTGACGCGTCGCTGGTGGCGGGCCGCGAGTCTGCGCATCGCCGCGGAGGGGGAACGCGCCCGGCTCGCGACTGTGCCCGATGCCGCCCTCGCCACCCTCTGCCCGAGCTGTGCACCGCTGGAGCTTGCCGGCGGGTCAGCGACGCTCGCCCTGTCCCACTACACGCTCGGCGCCCTGTCGGTCTCTCCCGAGAACGGGGTCGCGTGGGCGACCACCTACCGCCGACGCCAGGAAGTGGGCGGCCCTGGCTGGTCCAACGAACTGCGCACCCGGCTCGCCCTCTACGCGCGCGCGCCAGGCGTCGGCGGCTTCGCCCACCCTGTGCTGGCGCTCCGGGTCGTCGCCGCCGGGTCGAACGGTCCTGTAGCCCCGTTTTTTCGCGTGGGTGGGATCGCGCCCCAGGGCGTGAGTCTCTTCTTTCCGCTCTCGCTCAACGCCACCCGGGCCTTCCCGGTCCGCGGCTACCAGCCCGGGGAATTGCGAGGCGAACGCGCGACCATCGGCACCCTCGAGTACCGCGCGCCACTCGCCCTTGTGGGGCACGCCCTCGGCCACCTGCCCGTCGGCGTAGACCGGCTGTGGTTCAACGTGTTCGCCGATGCCGGCGACGCCTGGGCCCCCGGAGAGTCACCGCGCCCGACGCGGCTCCGCTCGGTGGGCGTCGAGGTGGCGGGGGTCACGACGTGGAGTTACGACTTCCCCATCGCCGTCCGTTGTGGACTCGCGGCACCGCTCGCGACGCCCCCCTCGGGCGGCGCACGTCGGCCGCAGCTCTACGCGGCCTTGGCCGCCGACTTCTGAATTCGCGTCACGTGCGTCGAGTTGACACACGCTCCGAGCTTTCCCTAAGTTTTGGCGACTCCTCGGAGCGTTGATGTACTGCCCCCGCTGCGGCACCCAGAACGACGACGCCAGCAAGTTTTGCCGCTCCTGCGGACTCGACATCGCGGGTACGGCGGCCACCGGGGGCGCCGGGCCTACCCCCGAGCTGAACGAGGACGAACTCGTCCGCGAGCAACTCAAGGACGAGTACGAGATCCTCGAGGAGCTCGGCCGCGGCGGCATGGCGATTGTGTTCAAAGCGCGCGAGCGACAGCTCGAACGCGACGTCGCCATCAAGGTGCTGCCGTTCTCGCTCGCGTTCGATAAGGAGTTCGTCGAACGGTTCCAGCGCGAGGCGCGGACCTCGGCCAAGCTCGAGCACCCCGGCATCATCCCGATCTATCGCGTTGGTCGGTCCGGCCGCGTGATCTACTTCGTCATGAAGTTCCTGCGCGGCAAGCCGCTCTCGAGCCTGCTCGCCGCGCGCGGGCGCCTGCCCCCCGGCGAAATCCGCCAGATCCTGCTCCAGGTCGCCCGCGCCCTCGCCTACGCGCACCGGAGCGCGATCGTCCATCGCGACATCAAGCCCGACAACATCATGTTCGACGAGCACGGGCAAGCCGTCGTCACCGACTTCGGGATCGCGAAGGCCGCCTCCGGCGGCAAGCTCACCGGCACCGGGATGTCCATCGGCACCCCGCATTACATGAGCCCGGAGCAGGCGCGCGCCCAGCCGCTCGATGGGCGCTCCGACCTCTACTCGCTCGGCGTCGTCGCCTACCAATGCCTCGTCGGACGCGTGCCGTTTGACGGGGAAGACTCCTTCTCCATCGGCTACAAGCACATCATGGAAGAGATCCCCACCCCTCCGCTCGACAACTACGATCAACACACGTTGTTCGAGCTCATCAAACGGCTGATGGCCAAATCGCCCGACGACCGCTTTCAGACGGCGGACGATCTCGTGCAGGTGCTCGAAGCGGGGGGCGGGTTGGCGGTCGTCGGGCTCGCCACCGCGCCCACCAAGGCCATCCCCTCGCTCCCCGGCCTCGCGAGCGCCGCCACCACGCCCTTGCCGCGCGTGCCCGTGCGCGACGAGCCCCACCGCCGCTCGGTGGCCACCGGCATCGCCGTCTGGGTCCTCGTGGTCGCGATCGGCCTCGGTGGGCCAGGACTGTACGCGTACAAGAACGGCCTGTTGTTCTTCGCCCGGGCCGCCGTCCGCGACTCGACGGCGGGGCTCGCGCAGGATACGCTGGCGCAGCGCCTCCTCGCGGACACGGGTTCCGCGCGCGCCGACACGGCAGCCCGCACCCTGATCGCCACGCCGCCCCCGGGCGACACGACGCGCACCCGAGCCGTGCCGCCCGGCACGCCGGGGCACCTCTTGCTCCAAGGCCTTCCCGTCGGCGCCCGCGTCACGCTCAACGGCCAGCCATTCCGCGGCACCCAGGGGGACCTGGCCCCCGGGACCTACACGCTCGCCGTACGGGCCGCCGGGTACCAGCCGCTCGATCGCCAGGTCGTCGTCACCGCGGGCGCGCCGTCCACGGTCCGGCTCGACCTCGTGGCGGCCGCGGACGCCCCGAAGACGGGGCCCTGCGAGGAGCCCGGCCCCGCGTACAATCAGGACAACATCTGCTTTGACACCAAGCCCGTGCCGCTCTCGGCGCCGCTGATACCGGTGCCGGCCGAGGCGACGATCTTCCCGCGCGAGGCGATCCTCCTGGTCCACGTCTCGCGCGAAGGCTCCACCATCGCGGCACGCGTCTTCTCAGCCTCGAACCTCGAGACCTTCAATAACCAGGCGTTGGACATGGCCAAGGCGATGAAGTGGAATCCGGCGCAGAAGAACGGCGAGGCCGTGGAGGCGTGGATCAAGTACCCCTTCGCGCCGGTGAGGCAGTAACGAACATCCACCCCACCGCGTTCATCGCCCCGGGCGCCGTTGTGCTCGGGAACGTGACCCTGGGGGCGCGCGCGAGCGTCTGGTACGGCGCGGTCCTCCGGGGCGACGTCGACGCGATCGTGATCGGCGACGCCACAAACCTCCAAGACGGCACCATCGTGCACGTCGACCGGGGACTGCCCGCCCGGATCGGCGCGCGCGTCGGCGTGGGGCACCGCGCCATCCTGCATGGGTGCACCGTCGAGGACGACTGCCTGATCGGCATGGGCAGCGTGCTGTTGAACGGCGTCGAGATCGGCAGCGGGAGCGTGGTCGCGGCGGGCGCCGTGGTCCCCGAAGGCACACGCGTCCCCCCCGGCTCGTTGATCGTGGGCGTTCCGGCCCGGGTCACCCGGCCCGTGGACGACGTGCTGCGCGAGCGGATCGCCGCGACGTGGCAGCACTACGTCGCCGAGGCCGAGCGGCATCGCGCCGGGACCTTTCCGCCCGCGCGACCAACTTTGTGATGTGAATTCGTGAAACCCGTCATTGGCCTGCGCCCGTGCACCCGGCTTGCCCAGCCGAGTCGCCGCGTCTACCTTGCCCTCCCGCGCTTTTTGAACACGCGCTCGGTTACACTTCAGCATACCGCAACGCGCTCGAACGCTCTCACCGGAAGGGATGAGCCTGCATGACCGCTGCTCCGCGTACCGGCACCCTGGATCTCAGCCCCAACGCCCGCACCGTGCTCGAACGCCGCTACTTGGTCAAGGACGACCAGGGGCGCCCCAGTGAGCGTCCCGAGGACCTGTTCTGGCGCGTGGCCCGCACCATCGCGGAGCCGGACCGGCGCTACGGGGCATCGGAAAAGGCGGTCGAAGGGCTCGCCGAGACGTTCTACAAGCTGATGGCGACGCGCGTGTGGATGCCGAACTCGCCCACCCTCATGAACGCGGGGCGCCCCCTCGGCCAACTGTCGGCGTGCTTCGTGCTCCCCGTCGACGACTGTCTCTCGAACGGCCAAAGCGGCATCTACGACACCCTGCGGGCGATGGCCTTGGTGCATCAGTCGGGCGGGGGGACGGGGTTCTCCTTCTCGCGACTCCGGCCCAAGAACGACGTGGTTCGCTCCACCATGGGCGTGGCTTCCGGCCCCGTCTCCTTCATGAAGCTGTACGACGCCTCCACCGACGTCGTGAAGCAGGGGGGGACGCGCCGCGGCGCCAACATGGGGATCCTCCGGGTCGACCACCCCGACATCTTGGAGTTCATCGCCTGCAAGGACGATCTGACCGAGATCACGAACTTCAACATCTCGGTCGCGGTCACCGACGCCTTCATGCAGGCGGTGGAGGAGGGGACGAGCTACGACTTGATCCACCCGCGCACGGGCGCTGTCGTCGGCTCGCTCCTCGCCCACGAGGTGTTCCGCAAGATCGTCCACGGCGCTTGGAAGACGGGCGAGCCGGGCGTGTACTTCATCGACCGGGCGAATCATTACAACCCGGTGCCGCACCTCGGGAGCTACGAGGCGACGAACCCTTGTGGCGAGCAGCCGCTGCTCCCCTACGACGTCTGCAACCTGGGCTCGGTGAACCTGGGGCTGTTCGTGCGGGAGGGCGACGTCGACTGGGAGCGCCTCCGGACGGTGGTGCACCTGTGCACGCACTTTCTCGACAACGTCATCGACGCGAACCGCTACCCCCTCCCCGAGATCGCGAGCCTGGCCCAGCGCATCCGGCGGATCGGGCTGGGCGTGATGGGGTGGGCGGACCTGCTCGTGCGGCTCGGCATCCCGTACAACGCCGACGAGGGCGTGGCGCTCGGCCGCCAGGTGATGGACTTCGTGGACGAGGAGGCGAAGGCGGCGTCGGAGCGGCTCGCGGAGCAACGCGGGGTGTTCCCGGAGTGGGAGCGCTCGATCTGGGGACCGGACGCGACGTGCGCGCGGGGACCGAAGGGGGAGCGCATCCGTCCGGTGCGGCGGCTGCGTAACTGCAATCTCACCACCGTGGCGCCCACCGGCACCATCTCGATCATCGCGGGATGCTCCTCGGGCATCGAGCCGCTCTTCGCGGTCGCGTTCATGCGGAATCAGGCGGGCGTCCTCATGCCGGACGTCAACGAGGATTTCGTGACGATCGCGAAGCAGGAGGGATGGTACGCCGACGCGCTGATGCAGCAGATCGCCGAGATGGGCCACATCCACTTCGATGCGGTGCCCGCCAAGTGGCAGCGGGTGTTCGTCACGGCGCATGACGTGACGCCCGAGTGGCACATCCAGATGCAGGCCGCGTTCCAGGACTTCACCGACTCGGCGATCTCCAAGACCTGCAACTTCGCGCACGACGCGACAGAGGAGTACGTCGAGAAGATCTACCGCTACGCCTACAAGCTGGGCTGCAAGGGCGTGACCGTGTATCGCGACGGCGCGCGCGAGATGCAGGTACTCTCCACAGGCACGACAGCGAGGAAGGTGCAAGAGCGCGCGGCCGGCGGGAGCGCCACGCCGCCCCCGCCGCCCGCCGGCAGCGACGCCCTGGCGGAGGCGCTGGGACGGCTCGCCGAACTCGAGGCGGAGCTCGAGCGCACCCGCGCCCAGCTGCACGACGCGGAGGCGGAGAACCTCCAGCGCCGCGCCAAGCGGTCGCGCCCCGACCTGCTTCGGGGCGCCACGCGGCGCATCGAGACCCCGCTCGGCACCATGTACGTGACCATTACCGAGGACGACAAGGGTCAGCCCTTCGAGGTGTTCATCTCGCTCGGCAAGGCGGGCGCGCCCCTCATGGCCGACGTCGAGGCGATCGGACGCTTGATCTCGCTCGCCCTGCGTTCCGGGATCCCGCTGCGAGAGATCCACCGCCAGCTGCGCGGCATTTCGTCCGATCGGGTCGTGGGTCTCGGGCCCAGCAAGGTGCTCTCGGTCCCCGACGCCATCGGGATCGCGATCGAGAAGTGGATGCAGGAGAAGCAGGGGATCCAAGGGGAGCTCCTCGGCGCCCCCGCGGCGGCCGCGCCCGTACGGGCCGCCCCCGACGCCGTCGGCACCGTCAGTGAGCGCGTGCCCGATGGGGCAGATTTCATAGGGGCCTGCCCCGACTGCGGTTCCCAGCTCGCCTTCGCCGAAGGCTGCGCGAAATGTCAGGTGTGCGGGTTCAGCGAGTGCGGCTGATCGGCGCGCTCACCTGAGTACGGCCCCAGCGAGCCGCCGCCTCCTCCCGCGGCGGCTCGCGTGCGCGCAGGCCCATCCGTCGACCCGAGTCCGCTGACCGCGTGCGCGGCGCGCGCGCATCGCGCCCACAGCGCACGCGATGAGTGCGTCATGCATCACGTTCTTGTCGCGGAATTCGGTGTGACCCGAGTCACGCCGTGCGTTGCGCGGACCGGTTATCGTGAAGTGTGACGCTGCCCTCTGTCCCGATGACCCCCACGCGCCTACAGGCCAAGGGATGGGCGCGAGTGGGACGGCCTGGTGCGCACCTCCTGCGTCGCGGGGCGTGGTATCCGGTCGTCCGCATCTCGTCGAGCCACATCGTGGTCCTCGACGTCAATCGTCGCAACGTCCCGGTCGACCGCCGCTTCCTCGAGATTCGCTATCACCCGCCAGAGCGCTGGAGTGTGGTGCGCTGCGAGCCGCGCGAGATCCAACGCGTCGGCCGACTGTTCCCGCTCACGTACGCCGTGTGCCCGGCCTGCCGCCACCGTCAGGGGCTCGTGGCGGACCTCAAGGAGTTGACCTGCGAGCGGTGCAAGAAACGCGCGACGCTTGCTTGGGATGAGATGAGCTGAGCGACCGAGCGCGTCGCGACCGGGGGGTGGAGGGCCGGGGGTCCGGGATACGCCAGCGGGCGTGACCGGACCCCCTTCTGCTTTGCGCTTGGGTCAGATCCGCATCAGGCGGTCGCCGACCGAGATGACCGCCGAGGCGATCCCGCGACAGTAGAACCCGCGCAGCCCGTCGTCGAGGAACTGGAGTGTCTCCTTCAGCACGTCGCTCTCTACCATGCCGCCGAGCGCCCAGCCGCTGAACGGGCGGCACGGATGCGCCACCTGCAGCACCTCGAGCCGGAGCAGCTCTTCGCCCGCGCTCGCGTGGATGGCGACGCCCGTCTCCAAGTCGTCGAGCGTGATGCGGGACGGGACGTCGACCAAGATGTTCTCCCCGGCGCAGCCCGCGACGATCCGAGCGCCGAAGCGTTCTTGCATCTGCCTGTAGTGCGAGGTGAAGCCCAGCGATACGCCGTGCAAGCCGTCCTCGTTTTTGGTGGTCGGATGGGTGCGGTGATGGACATCCATCACCCAGGTGCCCTCCTGGTCCTCCCCCAAAACGCCATCGGGGCCGAGGGCGAGGCGCTCCACCGCGAGGATCGGAGTGGGATCGTAGACCCGCTGCGGCTTCTCACCGGTCTTCAAGGACGAGCGTTGGATCTGCAGACGGACGATGCGACCGAGTTCGCGCATAACGGAATGTAGCAAAACATGGTATCATGTGGCGCGAGACCCTCCATGCGGACTACCCTCGGCTGGGCCCGTTGCGCCGACAATGTCGCGGACATCCTGCGCCGCGGCGCCTGGTATCCGATCGTCGAGGAGTCCTCCGACGGTCACGTCGTCGTCGAAGTGCGCCAACAGCGGGTCCGCCTGTCGCGGGTGGACGTCACGATCCGGGCGGAGGCCCCCGATCACTGGAGTGTGGTCGTCCGGACGGGGGTCCTGCGGCCGACGCTGGGAGGGCGAGGGAGCGACGTCGTGACCACCTATGCCGTGTGCCCGCTGTGCCACTATCGGCAGGACTTCGCGGGCAAACCCGATACCCTCAAGTGTGTGCGGTGCGGCGCCGCCTCGCCCGTGGATTGGTCGGAGACCTGCTAGGGGACGGGGCAGGGGAGGGTGGTGTAGTTGACATGTTAATGATCAATATGTTAACTTTCTTCCATGCCCGATCGATCCGCGCTTGCCCTCCAGCTCACTGACGCCATCCGGATGGCCCGGGCGGCCGTGGAGCACGCCGGCGATCGGGCGTTTCGCGCCTACGGTCTGTCGCACCGGGGCCACGCGACCCTCTCGGCCGTGGATCTGGGCGGGCCCGATGGGGCGCGGCCCAAGGAGCTCGCCGACCAGCTCGGCATTTCGCGCGCTGCCGCCACCACGTTCACCCAGCGGCTTGAGACCAAGGGCCTCGTCGAGACCACCCCCGACCCGCAGGACGATCGCGGCGTGCGCGTGACGCTCACCCGCCAGGGCCTCGAGGTGCTGCTACGCGCGAGCCAGCTCGAGCGCCGGCTCGCGGCTCGGGCGATCGAAGGCCTCCCGGCCTCGAGCATTGTGCGCGCGGTCGGGTTGCTGCAGGAGTTCAAGCGCCGCCTCGAGGACCGGCAGATCGGCGTCGTCCGCTGATGGGGATTACAAAGCCGCGTATCTTTATGCATGGGCGCGCGAGCCAGCAAACGGCTCCCTGGGAGTGAAGGCAGTGCTTGAGGTCACGACGCTGACTTGACCATCGCTTCACCACTTACCTCGCGCGACTCGACAGCTCCGTGCCCCTAGCGCTGCACGCACTAGCGACACCGTCTGATGCTCGAGTTTTCCACATTGCGGCCTAGGCGCTGAAATGTTGAAAACCGACGACGCGATCCACCAGGCGGCCGAGCGGCTCGCGTCCGGCCGACGGGTGGTGGTGACCACGGGAGCGGGCATGTCGCGCGAAAGCGGGCTCCCGACCTTCCGCGAGGCCCAAACCGGTCTGTGGGCGCGGTTCGACCC
>DATLKW010000013.1:0-5327 GCA_035538175.1 Gemmatimonadales bacterium
CATATAGTGCGGCGTCCCGACCACCATCCCCTCGGTGGTGAGTTGGCTGACCGAGGCCTCCTGGGCCGCCTTGGCGATGCCGAAATCGGTGACGAGCACGTGCCCCGATCGGTCGAGCAGGACGTTATCGGGCTTGATGTCACGGTGCACGATCCCGTGGGCGTGCGCGTACGCGAGCGCCTCGGCCACTTGCCGCGCGATCCGCGCCGCGTCGACCACCGAGAGCCGCCGCTCCTTCTCGAGGAGTTGCCGCACCGAGGGGCCGTCGACGCAGCGCATCACGATGTAGAGGATCTCGTTCTGGTAGCCCCCCACCTTGTAGATCGGTACGATGTGCGGGTGCTCGAGCCGAGCGCTGGTGCGGGCCTCACGCACGAATCGCTCCGCGAGCGCGGGGGCCGGCGTCTGCCCGAGATCGAGCACCTTTACGGCGACGTCGCGCTTCCCCTGCTTGTCGCGCACCCGGAACACGGCGGCGAAGCCACCTTCGCCCAACAGGTCGCCGACCGTAAATTCCTTTCCGAGGGCTTTTTGAAGACGGCGACTGAGCGTGGGGAGATCGAGCGGCATGGCGGACGCGAAACCTAGGAGCGGCCGCCGCCTGGCGCTAGGGACGCTGGGCGTCGGGCTCGTGTGGCTCGTCGGCGTCTGGCCGCCACCACTGTGGTGGCGGGATCATTGGCCGCGCGCGACCGCGATGATGCGCGAGCGGTCGGTGTGCGCGACGGCGTCAGGGCCCGCGCGCGGCGCGACGGACGCCTGCCCAGTCGCGCTCGTCCAACCGACCGCGCTCGAAGAAATCGCCCCCGTGCTGCAGCGCATGATCATCATCGCCGAGGACTCGCGCTTCCGCACACACCACGGCATCGACCCGGTGGAGATCGCCGATGCCGTCGCCCCGGATGGCGACCAGAGTGGGTGGCAGACGGTGGCGGCGGTGTGGCGGGCGCGCGACAGGCTCCGGGGGGCGAGCACGATCACGCAGCAACTTGCGAAGAATCTCTACCTCTCTTCGTCCCGCAACCCACTGCGCAAACTCAAGGAAGCGGCGACTGCGCTCGGCCTCGAACTCGCCCTGTCAAAGGATCGGATCCTCGAGCTCTATCTCGACGTGGCCGAGTGGGGGCCGGGCATTTGGGGTGCGGAGCGCGCGAGCCGCACTTACTTCGGCGTCTCGGCGTCGCGCCTGAACGAGGAGCAGGCGGCCGCGCTCGCCGTCACGCTGCCGCACCCGGAGAGCTCGAACCCCGCCTTCCACCCCGAGCAGAGCGTGGAGCGGCGCGAGCTCATCCTCGCCCGCTACCGCGGCGCGGCGGTCCGCATTCCCCCCGACACCGCGGCCGACTCGGTCCCGCCACCGATCCCGCCCGCTGTCCCCCCGCCCCCACCGCCACCCCCACCGGCCGAGTCGCTCGCCGTCCCCGCCGGGCGCGGGCCCGGCCCCGGCGATTCCGCCGCACGCCCGAAGGACTCGCTTCCCGACCGCGCTGGTCAGGACACGCTCCCGCGCGCCGTCCCGCTCCCGCGCGCCGTCCCGCTCCCCTGACCGTCCGGGTAGCGAGCCGCGCCGCGTGGGCGCGAACGTCGCCTTGATGCTCAGTCGACCAACCGCAGGGGCATGACGAGGGCCATGTAGCTCGCCGGGTCGTCCCAGCCGACCGGCTCGACGGTCGCGGCGCGCTCGGGGGCCTTGAAGGTGAGGCGGACCTCGTCGGTCGGCATGTACTTGAGGATCTCGAGGAGGTAGGTCGCGTTGAAGCCGATTTCGAGCGGCTCGCCTTCGTAGGTGACGGCGAGCTCGTCCTGGGCTTCCCCCAGGTCCGGCGTCTGGACGGAGAACTTGACGGCGCCGCCGGAGAAGGCGAGGCGAATACGGTGGGTCTGGTCGCTTGCCACCACGCTCATGCGCCGCAGCGCGCCCGCCATAGCGGCCTTGTCGACGGTGGCCACCTTGTCGTTCTCGCGCGGAATGACCTGCTCGTATGGGGGGTACGGGCCTTCGATCAGGCGGGAGAAGACGAGCGTACCGCCGGCGCGGAAGCCGATGTGATTGTCGCTGCGCGCGATCTCCAAGGCCTCTTCGGCCGCGAAGAGGCGGCGGACTTGCTCGAGCGCCTTGGGAGGGACGATCAGGTCCGCCGTGGCGCCACCCCCGCCCTTCGCCGGCACGTCCATCTTCGCAAGGCGGTGGCCGTTGGTGGCAACCATGCGCATGCGGTCGGCGCGCAGCTCCCACAGCACGCCGTTCAGGATCGGGCGGCTCTCCTCGGTCGACGCGGCAAAGGCAACGTGCCCCACCAGCTTGTGCACCGCCCCCGCCGCGGCCGTCCACGATCCGTCGAACTTCACCACGGGGAACGATGGGTATTCCTCACGGGGCAGGCCGAGCAGCTTGAACTTGGACCGCCCGCATTCGAGGCCGACGCGTGCCTCGCCCGCCGCCGTTACCCGCACCGGCCCCGACGGCAGCTCTCGGGCGATATCGACGAGCTTCTTCGCGGGAAGCGTCACGGCGCCTTCCGCGTCTACCTCCGCCGCGACGGTGGTCGTGACCGCGATGTCGAGATCCGTGCCGGAGAGCCGCAGCCCCTGCTTCGTCGCTTCCAAAAGGACGTTCGCCAGCACCGGCAAGGTCGTCTTGGCAGGGACTGCTGCCGCGACCGCGCTTAAGCCGTCTTGGAGCTGCTCCTGCGTGATCGTGAACTTCATCCGCCCGTCGCCTCGCCCCCGATGTATGCCCGTTTGTGCCGGAAAGAATCTACTGCCTATACGTAATAGAACTACTAGTAGTAGTAGAAGAGTCCGGGGAAATGTGGGCGGATCGTGCTAACCCCACCGCGCCGCTTCACACTCAGGTCCTTATGGCGGCTGTGGGTGCGGTGTGCGGAGTGTGGGCAAGCCCCGCCCTTTCCCACGATCCGCGCGCGCGTCCACATCGGCTCACACGCCGCTTCCCACATGTGGGCTAGAGTGCGGACAACTCCTGGCGCGCCATTTCGACGCGCTCTTTGAACGTCCGGTCCCGCACCATCTGCCGTTCGACCTTGTCGACCGAGTGGATGACGGTGGAGTGATCCCGGCCGCCGAATGCCTGCCCGATCTCCACGAGTTGCATTCCCAGCATGTCGCGCGCGAGGTACATGGCCACTTGGCGCGGAATGGTGAGCGTTTTCGTCCGGGCCTTGGAGCGGAGCCCCTCGGGCGTGACGCCCCAGCGGCGGGCCACCACCTCCTGCACGCGATCGATGCTCGGCGTCGCCTGCCCGCCCAAGCCGCCCGTGTCCTCTCCCTGGCGGATCTTGTCCGAGAGCGCCTCGCGGGCGAGATCGATCGTCACCTCGCGATTCTTGAGCGAGGCGAACAGGAGGAGCTTGATGATGCAGCCCTCGAGCTCGCGCACGCTCGAGCGGATATGCTCGGCGATGAACCGGAGCACGTCGTCCGGGATCGTCAGCTCGAGATGATCCTGCTCGGCCTTCTTGCGGAGGATGGCGATCCGGTGTTCCAAGTCGGGGTGCCCGATGTCCGCCACGAGACCCCACTCGAAGCGGGAGATCAGGCGGTCTTCGAGGCCCGGGATCTCTTTGGGCGGGCGGTCCGACGTGAGCACGATCTGTTTGTGCCCCTCGAACAGTGCGTTGAAGGTGTGGAAGAACTCCTCCTGCGTCATTTCCTTGCCTTCGAGGAAATGCACGTCGTCGACGAGGAAGAGGTCCACGTCGTTGCGGTAGCGACGCCGGAACTCGGACATCGTACGCGCGTGGATCGACTCGATGACCTCGTTGATGAACTGCTCGGCGCCGAAGTAGTGCACGCGCGTCGTGGGGTACTTGACGAGGACCGCGTGGGCGACTGCCTGCATCAGGTGCGTTTTGCCGAGGCCCGTGGCGCCGTAAATGAAGAGGGGGTTGTACGTCTTCCCGGGCGCCTCGGCGACGGCGTGGGCGGCGGCGGCCGCCAACTCGTTGGACTTCCCGATGACGAACGTCTGGAACGTGTAGCGCTCGTTGAGCGGCGTGGTTACGCCGCCGGTCTTGTCGAGCCCGGCGGCCTGTCGCGGCGCGACGAAGAAGTCCATCTGCGGCCGCTGCTGCCGATCCTCTTGCACGCGGAACACGACGGCCGTCGGCCGCCCGAAGACACGCTCCGCGGCTCGCGCGAGCAGCGTCGCGTGCTTCGACTCATTCCACTCCGCGGCGAATTGGTCGGGAGCGCCGACGATCAACCGCCCGTCATCGAGCGCGATCGGCTCCGCCGGCTCGAGCCAGGTGCGCACCGTCGCGTCGGGAAGCTCACGGCGAGCTTCGTCGAGGAGACGTTTCCAGGCTTCTTTGGTCGACTGCTCCATCGGCGATGAACGAAGGGTGGGACGTCCAGCAAGGGCGGCCCGAAACTACGGTCCACATGTGGAAAAGTCAACCTTGACCCGCGCGCGCACCGCGGTTTAGGTTTCCCCGCCTCTCGAGAGGAATGCATGGGTCCGACGTATCGTCCGCGCAATCGGCGGCGCATCAATAAGCACGGATTTCGCGCGCGGATGAAAGACGTGTGGGGCCGCGCCGTCCTGTCGCGCCGGCGGAAGAAGGGGCGCAAGCGCCTCACGGTCCGCCTCCCCTCCAAGCACCGGAGCCGCTAACGGGCGAGCGCTATCCGCGCCGCGTGCGCCTCGCGCGCGGCTCGGAGCTGACCGCCTGCTGGGAACACGGTCGACGCTTGCGCACTGCGCACCTCGATCTCGCGTGGCGCCCGCGCGCGGCCGCGTCCGCGCGCACGGGCCTCGTCGTTCCACGCTTCCACCACAGCGTCGTGTCCCGCAACCGCCTGCGCCGCCGCCTGAAGGAGATCCTGCGACGCCACGTCCAGCCCAGGCTCTCCGCCGTCGACTTGGTGGTGCACGCGAAGCGCGCGGCCTATGGGGCGTCGTTCGCGGCGCTGTGCGCCGAACTCGCCGACGTCCCGAGCCGCCTCGCGTGACGCCCGAGCGCTGGCCCCGCCTCGCGGTGCTGACCCTGATCCGGGGCTATCAGCGCACGCTGTCGCACCTCGTCGGCGCGCAGTGCCGCTTCGTGCCGTCGTGCTCCGCGTACATGTACGAAGCGGTGGAGCGCTACGGCGCGACGCGCGGCGTGTGGCTCGGCGTGCGCCGCATCCTGCGCTGTCACCCGTTGCACCCCGGCGGCTACGACCCGGTGCCGTGAGCCGGCCCGCCTAGACACGCGAGAGACTCCGTGGAACGACGCTACCTCCTGGCGATTGGCCTGATGCTCCTCGTGGTCGTGTTGCCGAGCATCTTGTTTCCCAAGAAACCGGTGGGCCCCGCGGCGGGG
>DATLKW010000014.1:0-5178 GCA_035538175.1 Gemmatimonadales bacterium
GGCGCAGAGCTCGGCGTCGCCCTGGGCGCGCTCTCGGTTGACCACCTGGCCGCGGTCTCCGAAGCCGGAATCCGGGCGCTCGCGGGGGCCGACACGGTGGCCGTCCTGCTCCCCGCCACGCTGGTCTTCCTCGGGAAACGGCGGCAGGCCCCCGCGCGGGCGTTGATCGAGGCTGGGGCCGCAGTCGCCCTAGCCACAGACTTCAACCCCGGATCCTCGCCCACCGTGAGCCTCCCGCTCGTCATGGTGCTCGGGGTCTCGCAACTGGGCCTGCGACACGCCGAAGCCGTAAGCGCCGTCACCATCAACGCCGCCGCCGCCCTCGGCCTCGCCGCCGACCGCGGCCAAATCGCCCCGGGGTTCCGCGCGGACCTCGTAGCATGCGGCGTCTCAGAGTGGCGCGAAGTGGCGTACTGGATGGGGGAGAACCTCGTAACCGCCGTCTGGACAGGAGGTTTTGCTTGTCCCGCCTCCCGGGGTCCGGTATCTTTAGGGCTCCATGTCGAAACTTGAGCAGCGCAAGGATCGGGCGAGAAGCCTCGAAAACAAGGATCCCCGGGGGGCGATCGACGCCTGGCTCGAGGTTCTGAAGGCGCAGGAAGAAGAGAGCGAGCCGAATCCCGATCTCTCCATCTTCAATCGCGTTGGCGACCTGTATCTCAAGATCAAGGAGCCCGCCCAAGCGGCCGACTACTACGACCAGGCCGTCGACCGCTACGCCGAGCTCGGGTTTCACAACAACGCGATCGCCATGTGTAACAAGGTGCTCCGCAACGCCCCGGGGCGGCAGACCACCTACTTCAAACTCGCCAAGCTGTACGCGGCCAAAGGCTTCATGGCCGAAGCGAAGCAAAACTTCCTCGAGTACGCCGAGCGGATGCAGAAGGCCGGGAAGATCCAGCAGGCCTTCACCGCCCTACGCGAGCTCGCCGATATCTCGGCCGAGAGCGCGCACCTGCGCGAACTGCTCGAGGACCACCTCCGCATGTACGGGGCGCCCGAGCGGCGCTCGAGCGCCGGGGAGGGCGCCGCGCCGCTCAAGGCTCCGCCCGCCGACGATCTCGCGAAGTCGGGCAAGCGCAAGACGTCGACCCTGGTGTTCCTGGATGTGGGGGAGCCGGCCGCCCCGAAGGGCACCGCGCGCCCGCACGCGCCGCCCCCCCGCACCAAGCCCGCCCCCGCCCCGGCGCGCGAGCCCGAACCCGAGCCCGCGAGCGACAGCCTCCTCGAAACGCCCGAGCCCGAGCCGGACACCTCCCTCACCATCGAGACCACGAGCCTCGGCGAAGGGGCCGATTCCGGCGCGGGGAGTGGCATGCTCGATGGCCTCGAGACCACCGTGCAGTTCGGCGATGTGCAGCTCGATGCCACTGACGTGCCGTCGGTGCGCGACGAAGTAACTGCCGACGACGTCGCGCCCATGGCCGACCTCGAGCCGACGGTGAGCGACGAGCTAGAGGTCGAGCCGGAGCGCGCCGCTCCCCCGCCGCGCGTCCCGCCCGCAGTGCCTAGACGGCCCGGCGTAACGGCTCCCGCGACCCCCGGTGCCGGGGGCCGCGAATCGAAGCGCCCCGCACCCACTTTCCGCGCGCCGGCGCCAACGGAGCCGGCCAAGGTCAAGCCCGTCATCCCGAAGCGCCCCGGGGCCGGTCCGCCCCCGCGGAAGACGCTGGTCGAGGTACCGCCGCTCGAGCTCGAGCCGGACTTCGACACCGCGGGCGGCCCCACGCCGCCGGTCGACGACCAGCCGCTCGCGATGGACGAGCCCCCCGGCGCCCCCGTGCGCTTTGCCGGGACCGGCGGCGGCCGGGCCGCGCCACCCCCGCGCCGCCGCGCGGGCGCCATCGACCTCGGGCTCGACGGCGTGGTGAACCAGGGCTCGGAGCCGGGGTCGCTGGTGTTCGCCGACATCGACGCCACGCCCGTCACGCCCACGCTCGAGGAGCTCGAAGGGCGGGTGGCCGACGCGCCCGACGACCCGCAGGCGCACCAGGCGCTCGGCGAAGCCTTGATCGAGAGCGGCGATCGCGACCGCGGGATCGAGGAGCTGGACCACGCGACGGCGGGGTTCGAGAACCACGGCCAACTGGCCCAGGCGCAGGATCTCGTCGACGAGATCCTGCGGCTCGATCCCAACAGCGTGCGGCATCGCCAGAAGCAAGTGGAGTTCGCCTTCAAGTCGGGCGACAAAGCGAAGCTCATCGAAGCCTACGTCGAGCTCGCGGACACGCTGCTGCGGAGTGACCTCCCCGACAAGGCGCGCGCCGTCTACCAACGCGTTGCCGAGCACGATCCCGGGAACGCCCGCGCGGCGGCGGCGCTGTCCATGATCGCCCCCGTCGCCACCCCCCTGCCCGCCGAGTCCAAGGGCAAGGGTCGGGCCGCCGCTCGCGCCACCGAGCCGCGAACCGCCCCGCGCGACGCCAAGATGACGGTGCGCGATCACGCGGGGGACGCCGCGGGCGATTTCGTCGATCTCAGCTCGCTCATCCTCGAAGAGCAGCTCCCCGAGCGCGACACCCGCATGAAGGTGGCCGACGAGGAGCCGACGGGCGACGAGGAGCAGGACTTCCAGGGCATGCTCCAGCGCTTCCGCCAGGGGATCGAGGAGAACATCGACGAGGGCGATTTCCAGTCCCACTACGATCTCGGCATCGCGTTCAAAGAGATGGGCCTGCTGGACGAGGCGATCGCGGAGCTGCAGAAGGCGCTGCGCGCGTCCGAAGGCCGGCTCAAGAGCTCGGAGGCCCTCGGGGTGTGCTTCTTGGAGAAGCATGCCTACGTCGTGGCGGAGTCGATCCTGCGCCGCGCGCTCGAGCTGCCCGCCTCCGGGGATCAGGAGCGGCTCGGCATCCTCTACTGGCTGGGTCGCGCCTTGGAAGAGCAGGGCAAGAAGGTCGAGGCCCGCGAACTGTACGGGCGCGTGTTCGCGGTCGACATCCGCTTCCGGGATGTGGGGGCGCGCGCCAAGGCGCTGGCCAAGGCGAAGTGACGTGAGCCTCGAGCTCGCGCATGCCAGCCTGCACGACATCCAGCGCCCGGTCGCGCCCGACTTGGAGCGCGTCGCCGTGGAGCTCGGGCGCATCGTCGCGGGCGACTTCCCCCTCATCGCGGACGTGAATCAGCACCTCCTGCGCATGAAGGGCAAATTGTTTCGCCCCACGCTGCTCTTGCTCGCCAATCGGGCGGCCGGCGGGGCGGCACCCGCCGCCGTCACCCTCGCCGCCGTCGTCGAGCTGATCCACCTCGCCACGCTGGTGCACGACGACTCGGTCGATCACTCGGTGCTGCGGCGCGGCATGCCGACGATCAACGCGCTGTTCTCGCACCAGATCGCCGTCATCATGGGGGACTACCTCTACTCCCGGGCGATTATCGAGCTCGTGCGGCTCGAAGACCTGGAGCCGCTGCGCGTGTTCGCGCGCGTCACCAACGAGATGACGGTGGGCGAGATGCGCCAGCTCACAGCGCACGACAAGCTCGCCTACGGCGAGGCAGAGTACGACCAGCTGATTCGCGCGAAGACGGCCTCGCTGCTCTCGGGGGCCTGCGAGGTCGGGGCGCTCGGGGGGCCGGCGGCTTATCGCGAGGCGCTCGCCCGCTTCGGCCTGCGCCTCGGGATGGCGTTTCAGATCGCCGACGACCTGCTCGACTACACCGCCGCCGAGACGGTGACCGGCAAGCCCTCGGGGCTCGATCTGCGCGAGCACAAGGTGACGCTCCCCCTGATCGCGGCGCTCGGCGACATGGCCGCGCCCGATCGCCGCCGCGTCGCCGAACTCATGGCGACGCCCGAGCCGTCGGACGCGCTCGTCGCGGAGGTGATGGGCCGGGTGGCGGCGGCGGGCGGGCTCGATTACGCGCGGCGCCGGGCCCTGGAGCACGCGCAGCAGGCGGAGGCGGAGCTCGACGTGCTGCCGCCCTCGCCCGCGCGCGACGCGCTCCGCGACAGCATCGCCTACGCCGTCGAGCGGCGCAGCTGACGCCGTGGCGCAA
The DNA here is from genome assembly GCA_035538175.1 of Gemmatimonadales bacterium. Classification (GTDB taxonomy): domain Bacteria; phylum Gemmatimonadota; class Gemmatimonadetes; order Gemmatimonadales; family GWC2-71-9; genus AG41. The sequence goes on from DATLKW010000014.1 coordinate 3,997, forward strand.
GGCCCGCGCAGGCCACTATTTTACGTGGGAGTGCTGGCCACCGGGTTCGTGGTGGGAGGCTTCCTGCACTCCCTCCTGCGGCGCTTCCTGCCGCAGGGGCCGGCCAAGGAAATCTTCACCTGGGCGGTGACCCCGACCCTCGGACCGGTCCACGCGGACCTGCTCGTCGTGTCGATCACCCTCGGGCCGATCGGGTTCGACGTGTCACTCTTGGCCCTGGTGGGCGTGGTGATCGCCTACTACATCGCCCGGTCGATCTTCTGACGCGAGGCGTCCATGTTCGGGGACCTGTCGTTCAGCCACATTCTCATCCTGCTGCTCGTGCTGGTGCTCGTGTTCGGCGCGAAGCGGATCCCGGAAATCGGCTCCTCGCTGGGGCAAGGGATCAAGGAGTTTAAGCGGAGCATGCGGGGTATTACGGAGGACGAGCCGGTCGCCCCGCCGCGGAGCGTGCCGCCGTCCTCGGTGTCCTCCGGCTCCGTCCCCACGAGCGGGGATCCGAAGCGCCTCAGCGACTAACTCGCACTCGCCGCCGAGGGGTGGAAGACTTCGGCGCGGCGGTCCACCACGTTCGCCTGAGCGCGGAGCGCGGCGAGGAACTGCTGCACGCGCGCCTGCGCGATCGGCTGCAGCAGGGCGTCGCGCTGCCGGTCGCGTTGCTTGAGCCAGAGCCCCGAGTCCGCGGGCGTGCGCGCGATCCCCTGTAACACGAAGAACCCGGTCTGGCCCGCGATCAGCGGGGTCTTCTCGCCCGGCTTGAGCGCGAAGGCGGCGCCCAAGACGATGGGGTTGGCGTTGAGCTCCGGCCCGGCCGTCGCCCGCGAGAACGGCCCCAGGCGTTCCCCCCGATACCCCTGGGCCCGCGCCGCGGCGAGGAGATCGGCCGCCCCCGCGAGCGCGCGCGCCATCTCGGCCGAGCGGGCCCGCGCCACCACTCGCTGCTGCTCATGCCGCGCATCCCTCAGCACCCGCCCGCGCACAGCGGCGAGCGGCGGCACGCCGCCCACCTCGAGCGAGTCGACCCGGAACACGTAGCTCGCACCCGGCGCGTCGATCACGGGACTCGTTTCACCGGCGCGGGCCTCGAACGCCCAGACGCTCGCATCGGGCACGGGCCCCGTCGGCAGCACCAGGCGGTCCCCACGCACCAGGCGGGGTGCCCGCGCGACGGCGAGATGCAGC
>DATLKW010000015.1:0-16229 GCA_035538175.1 Gemmatimonadales bacterium
GCCCTCGGCGCGCTGTTCCTGTGGGTGATCTGCTTGAACGGCGGCACGCTGGCCATCAACTCGGTGTTCGACAAAGACGCGGGCGACATCGGCTACCTGAACGCGCCACCCCCCTTGCCACGACACCTCCTCGCCGCGAGCGTCGCGCTGCTCGCGGGCGGGCAACTCCTCGCCTTCGCTTTGCCGCGCGCGTTCCGCATCGACTACGCGGTCTGCTTCCTCCTGTCGATCGCCTACTCGGTCCCGCCGCTACGTTTCAAGGCCGTCGCCGGGGTGGACTGGCTCATCAACATGTGGGGCTTCGGCACGCTCACGCCGCTCGCGGGTTGGGCGGCGACGGGCCGACCCCTCGACTTCGGACATGCCCTCGTGCTCGTCGCGTTCTGCCCGCTGTTTGCGGCGCTCTATCCGCTCACCCAGCTCTATCAACTCGAGGAAGACCGCCGCCGCGGCGACCGCACCCTCGCCCTGCTGCTCGGCCTGCGGGCGAGCCTCGGCGTCGCGATCGCGTCCACCGCGCTCGCCTTCCTCCTGTTCGGCTGGGCGGCGACCACGCTCCGCGCCCCCGGATGGCTCCTCGTCGTGCCCCTCGCCGCATGGCTCGCCGTGCTACTCCCCTGGTACCGCGAGCGCGACACGTTCACGCCCAGAGCCCACCAACAGGGCATGTACCGCGCCCTCGGGGCGTGGGCCGTCACCGATCTCGCGGTGTTGCTGGTGTTTGCCCGCTGAGGTGCCGCGCTTAGATTTCCCGCGGGGTGCTGCGGCGCTCCCAACGCCCCGCGCCCCGTCCCCCGCGCGCCTCCCGCGCCCGCTCCTGTCCTGAAGGAGACCTAACGCATGGCGGCCAGCACCGCACCTGCACGCACCGATCGGTCGGATTTCCGCACCGTCACGACGGGCGGCGCGCTCGTGGGCGCCGGGATCGGTGTCGCGGTCGTCCTCGTCGTCGCCACCTCGCGCCTCCGCGGCGGCCCGGCGCGCGACGGCGTCGCGGCCCTCGTCGTCCTCGCCGCGAGTGTCGTGGCCGCGTTGCTCCCCGCCCAGTGGACCGGGGCCCGGGGAATCGACGGGATCGCCGGCGCGGCCGCCGTCGGCCTCGTGGGCACGGTCGTCTTCAGCGCCGTCGATATCGTGCTGCTGCGCCCGTTCAAGGCGTACCCCTGGACCTGGGACGCCCTGGGCGGCGGCAGCACGTGGTGGTATCTGCCGGTGTGGTGGATGCTCGGCACGTTCCTCGCCTGGATGGGCGGTATCGTCACGGCCGGCCAAGCGGCGCGCGGGGACGCGACGCTCGCCCGCACGGCGCGCCTCCCCGTGGCCGCCACCGTCATCGTGGCCGCCGTCGCGCGCTTGGCCGGGCTCCCCGTGGCGCTTCCCGTCCTCACCGGCGGCGCCTTCACCCTCGTCGTCACGGCGCTCGCCCTCGTCGCCCTGACCCGCAAGGCGTAGCGCAGGGGGACGGGCGACGTGCCCCGCTGGCTGGCTCACCTGCTCGTCGTCGTCGGCTGGTTCATCACGCCCGGTCTCGCCTGGGCGGCCTCGTACATCGGCCTGTGGGCGGGCGCCCTCGTCGCCACGCGGTTCGCGAACCCGCTCACCATGCTCGGCGTCGCGGGGGCCGTGGCGGGCGTGTGCGGCTTCACGACCCTCGCGCTTTGGGTCCGCTTCATGCGCCGCCTGCCGCATCTCCTCTCCCACCGCATGGCGCCGCGCCTCTCGGAGCAGCACGGCGCTGTTGCCGCCGCTGACTAGACGCGCGTCGCTCGCGCTCTGGCTCTTGCCGAGCGCCATCGCCGCCCAGGGCCGCGGGCTCGAGCTCCACATCGGCCGCTGGTACAACGGCAATAACGCCCAGGTCTACGAGTTCCGCACCAGCAGCCCCCTCTCGGGCCCGCTCACACACGGCTTCGGCGTCGCCGCGCTCGTCAACGACTCCCTCGGCCGGCGGCGCGCCTTCTACGGCTTCGGCTACGAGATCCAAGCGTGGCGCGGCCGCGCGACCCTCAGCCCCTACGCGCTCGCCGGACTCGAGCTCGGCCTCTCGACCGACCCCGGCACCCAGGCGCTCGCGGCCGAGTGGACCATCGGCGCGGGCACCGAGTGGCGCCCCGTCGGGTGGCTCGGGCTGGGATCGGAACTGCGCTACCGCCTCGAGGACCGCGGACCCCAAGGCTTCTGGCACCCCCGCGCCGATGCCCGCACCGGGATCAGCATTGTGTTCGGCGCGTCCGTCGGCTTGGGACGCGTGAGACCCGGGGGCGGGGCAGGGGAGCCGCGCCGGCGGACGGGCGGGGAATACGGCGCTCCCCCCGAACTGCCGCCACCCCTGCCCCCAACCACCATCACCGGCAACGCGGTCGACGTCGTCCAGACGGCCCTCGAATCGCTCGGGACGCCCTACGTCTGGGGCGGCACCGAAGACAACGGCTTCGATTGCTCAGGGCTCATCCAATACGCCTATGCCCAACACGGCATCCGCCTCCCACGCATGAGCCGGGATCAGTCACACGCCGGCGCCGAAGTGCCGCCCGTCGTCGACGCGCTCCGGCCGGGGGACATCTTGCTCTTCTCCGCGCGACCCGGCGCGGGCGTCACGCACGTCGGGATGTACGTGGGCGAGCTCAAGTTCATCCACAGCGCGACGCGCGGCGTGAAGCTGTCGCGGCTCGACCCCCAGGATCCCGAAGGCGGTTACTGGATCGACCGCTGGGTGGGAGCGCGGCGGATCATTCCATGACCGCTCGCCACGAGCGGGGCGAGCGAACCCCGAGCGCGCCTCCGGCCTCGATTGCCGTGACTCCCACCCGCCTCGCCCCCCTCGCCCCCCTCGCCGCCTTTGCGTTGCTGGCCCACTGCACGCCGCCCGCCCGCTACGAGCAACCCTCGGGCGTGCGCGCCTACGAGCTCCTCGTCACCCGCACGGATTCGTTGGGCCAGGGGATCGCCGACGGCCTGAAGCGTCGCGGGTTCACGGTCCGGCGCCGCGTGCGGGGCGGGAGCCGCCCCGCGGCCTACCTCCTCCTCTTCACGTTTCGGGACACCGACCCCCCGCAGCTCACCTGGCTCGAGGCCCGGCTCGCCGACACCCGCACCGGGGCCATCGTGGCCGCCGCCTCGGTCCCGCTCGATTCCGTGGGCCCGAGCGCGGCCGAACGGGCCCGGGTGCTCGTGGACTCGCTCGCGGCCCAGATCGACGGTCGGCGTCCCTAAGCCCCTCGCCCCGAGCGCCCCCCCGGCTTCGCCCCACTTGACAGCCGGCGCCCGCGAGGAGAGATTCCGCCCCGTCCGAGTTGGCACTCACCAGCGGAGAGTGCTAACTTTCTGATTCCGCAAGTACTTAGAAAGTCCTACCGAGGTGGAGGAGCGGCAACATGGCAACCGCAACGGCAGCGAAGGCGAAGCTCAAGATCATCCCGCTCGCGGATCGCGTCGCGATCCGGCCGATGGAAGAGACGGAGACCATGAAGGGGGGCCTCTATATCCCCGACACCGCCAAGGAAAAGCCGATCCAGGGCGAAGTCATCGCCGTGGGCGCCGGCCGGCGCGAAAAGGGGGAGGTCGTCCCGATGGAGCTCAAGGTCGGCGATCGCGTGGTCTACGGGAAGTACAGCGGCACCCAAGTGGAGCTCGAAGGCGAAGAGATCATTCTGATCAAAGAAGCCGACGTCATCGCGAAGCTCAGTTGACGTACTAGTCAGTTGACGTACTAGGAGGAACACGACATGCCTGCGAAGCAGCTGGAGTTCAATACCGAGGCCCGCGCCCGGCTTAAGCGGGGCGTAGACCAGTTGGCCGAGGCCGTCAAGGTGACGCTCGGCCCCAAGGGCCGCAACGTCGTCATCGACAAGAAGTTCGGCAACCCGACGGTGACCAAGGACGGCGTCACCGTCGCCAAAGAGATCGAGCTGGAAGATCCGGTCGAGAACATGGGCGCCCAGATGGTGAAGGAAGTGGCGACCAAGACGTCGGATCTCGCGGGCGACGGCACTACCACCGCGACCGTGCTCGCCCAGGCGATCTACCGCGAGGGCTTGAAGTCGGTCACCGCGGGCTCGAACCCGATGTCCTTGAAGCGGGGCGTCGACAAGGCCGTCGAGGCCGTGGTCGATGAGCTCAAGAAGATCTCCGTCACGACCGCCGGCCGGAAGGAAATCGCCCAGGTCGGCACCATCTCCGCCAACGGCGACAAGGAAATTGGCGAGAAAATCGCCGACGCCATGGAGAAGGTGGGCAAGGACGGCGTCATCACCGTCGAAGAGGCGAAGGGGCTCGAGACGACACTCGAGACGGTCGAAGGGATGCAGTTCGATCGCGGCTACCTCTCCCCCTACTTCATCACCGATCCGGAAAAGATGGAGGCGGTCCTCGAAGACGCCTTCATCCTCATCCACGACAAGAAAGTCGCCTCAATGAAGGACCTGCTCCCCATCCTCGAGAAGGTGGCGCAGGGGGGGCGCCCGCTGCTCCTCATCGCCGAGGACGTGGAGGGCGAGGCGTTGGCGACCCTCGTCGTGAACAAGCTACGCGGCACGCTGAAGGTGTGCGCCGTCAAGGCGCCCGGCTTCGGCGACCGGCGCAAGGAGATGCTGATCGACATCTCGAAGCTCACGGGCGCGCCCCAGGTCATCTCCGAGGAGATGGGGCTCAAGCTCGAGAACGCGACGCTCAACGATCTCGGCCAGGCGAAGCGGATCGTGATCGATAAGGACAACACGACCATCGTCGGCGGCAAGGGCAAGCACGACGTGATCCAGGGCCGCATCAAGGAGATCAAGGCCGCGATCGAGAAGTCCACGTCGGATTACGACAAGGAGAAGCTGCAGGAGCGGCTGGCGAAGCTCGCCGGCGGCGTCGCGGTCATCAACGTGGGGGCCGCCACCGAGACCGAGATGAAGGAGAAGAAAGCCCGCGTCGAGGACGCGTTGCACGCGACCCGCGCGGCGGTCGAAGAGGGCATCGTCCCCGGCGGCGGCGTGGCGCTCTTGTGGTGCCAGCGCTCGCTCGACAAGGTCAAGGGGAGCGAGGAAGACGAGAAGATCGGCGTGGAGATCGTACGCCGGGCCCTCGAAGAGCCGATGCGCATGATCGTGCAGAACGCGGGCGCCGAGGCGTCGATCGTCGTCGGCAAGGTGAAAGAGTCGAAGGAGAAGAACTTCGGCTACAACGCCCAGACCGATCAGTTCGAAGATCTCGTGCTGGCCGGCGTGATCGACCCGACGAAGGTCACCCGCACGGCCTTGCAGAACGCTGCGTCGATCGCCGCCCTGCTCCTCACGACGGAGTGCGTGGTGGTCGAGAAGAAGGAGAAGGAGAAGGCGCCGCCCGTACCGGGCGGCGGCGGCATGGGCGGGATGTACTAACCCGCGCGAGCCGGTCGTCACACGGGCACGCCCCGGAAGCGAACCTTCCGGGGCGTTCCTGTTATCTTAGGGCGTGCTCCCGCCGCCCCCGCCGCCCTCTGGTTCGGGTGCCCCTGCGACGCTGGCGCGCGAGCTCGCCGATTTTCTGATTGAGTTGTCCATCGCGCTGCACAAACACGCCATGTATCCCGAGGGCCACCCGTCCCTCCACCCCGCGGCCACCGCCCTCACCCACCGCGCCGCGCTGCTGCTCGATAGCCGCCCCGCCCTCGCCCTCGGCGTCGCCCGCCGCCAGCTCGTCATCGAGGGCGTCGCCACCGACCCCAAACATCCCGTGCTCGCGGAACTCGCCGGCCGCCTGCATCGCCACCACCTCGGGGCCGTCACCTTCCGGCGCGGGGTCGACCCCGCGGAGGTCGCCGCCGCCCTCGCCACCCTCGCCGCCGATCCCGAACGGGGCGGCTCGCCGCTCGGCCTCGGCGACCCCGCGCGGCTGCGCGCCTGGACCCACATCGAGCTCCACCCGCTCACCTACGAACGCCTGGAGCTCGCAGCCGACGGCACGACCGCCTCCGAAGCCGGTGCCCGCGCCGCCCAACTCTGGGTCGGGCTCGCCCGCGCCGCCCTCGCCCGCACGGCGGACGACCAACAGGTTCCCCTCCAGGAGCCGGCCGTCATCGCCCGGGCGATCGAGGAACGCGCCAAAGGCGACGCCGCGGCATACGACCAGGTCATCGTCGGCTACCTGCTCCAGATCGCGGCGGAGTTGAAGACGGCAGGGAGCGCCGAGGCGGCGGCCTTGAGGCGCCGCACCGCGCACCTGATCCGCGCCTTGACGCCCGAAACCCTCGCGCGGTTGGTCGAGATGGGCGGCGACATCGCACAACGCCGGCAGTTCGTCGCCGACGTGGTCGACGGCATGGCCCTCGAAGCGGTGCTCGACATCGTCCGGGCCGCGGCAGACGCGTCGCACCAAACAATCTCACACTCGCTGGTACGCCTGCTCTCGAAGCTCGCGGTCCACGCGGAATCGGGCGCCGCTGAGGGCCGTCCCCAGGCGGCCGCCGCGCTGCGCGAACAGGTGCACCGCCTGCTCGCGGGCTGGTCGCTCCCGGATCCGACGCCGACCGCCTACGGCACCGCCCTGGCGCGCATGGCCCGCACGGCCCCGGCCGACCTCCCGTCGGACCCGGGCGCGTCGGCCGGTGGCCCGGCTCCCGAGCCCGATCGCCTCGTCGCCATGGCGCTCGAACTCGGGAGCGCAGGGCCGCGTCTCAACGAGGCCGTCGACCGCGTCGGCGAGGCGGGACGGCTCGGCACGCTGCTCGATGCGCTCGATCGGGCCCCCGAGAGCACCGCCCGCACCGCGGTCACCGGCCGGGTCGCGAGCCTCGACACCCTCCACCGCGTCGTAGCGCGCGAGCCCGTGGATTTCCCTCTGCTCGAGCGTCTCGTGGCCTGGCTCGGCAGCGCCGCCGCCCCCCCGCTCCTCGACGCCCTCGCCACGGCCGAAGGACGCGGCACACGGCGCGGGCTCCTGGCCCAGCTGGCCAAAATGGGCCCCGCCATCGTGCCCCTCGTCCTCGCACGCCTCGACGACCCCCGCTGGTACGTCACGCGCAACCTCCTCGCCCTGCTCGACGAACTGCGGCCGCTCCCCCAGGAGCTCTCGGTCGCACCGCTCCTGCACCACGCGGACGCGCGCGTGCGCTGGCAGGCCGTGAAGCTCGAAGTCAAGCGCCCGGGGGGCCAGGACGACGCCCTCGCCGCAGGCCTCCACGACCCTGACCCCCGCACCCTGCGCCTCGCGCTCGGGCTCGCCGTCGCCCTCCAGCGCTGCCCCGACGCGGTCGTCGACCGGCTGGCGCAGCGCGCCGGCGATCGCACGCTGCCGGACGACGTGCGCGTGCTCGCGATTCGCGTGCTCGGTTACAGCAGCGCACGTGCGGCGCGCGACGCGCTCCTCGAGCTCACGTCGGGCGGCCGCACCCTGTTCGGCCGCGAGAAGCTGCCGCCCAAGACCCCGGAGCTCGTGGCGGCGCTCGGCGCGCTGGCCGCCGGTTGGACCCACGACCCGCGCGCCCGTGCCCGCCTCGCCCGCGCCGCCCGGTCCCCCGACCCCGAGCTCCGCAACGCGGCCGTGCCCACGGACGACGACGCATGAGCGCCCCCGCCGACTTCCTCACCACCCTCGCCCAAGCGCTCGCCCGGATGACCCTCTACGCCGACGGCCACCCGGCGCGCGAACGCGCCATCGACGACGCGTACACGAAGCTCACGGACGTGGCGGCCACGGAGCCGGCGCTCGTGTTCACCTTCCTCGGCGACGAGGTCGTCTTCGGGCGATTACCCCTGCGCGAGCTCAAAGACTGGGATTGGGGCCGCCGCCTCACCCAGGCGGGCATCCAACGGCTCGAGTTTCTCCCGGCCGTGAGTCGGGAAGAGTTCGCGGAGTTCCTCGACGAGGTGCTCGCCCGCCTCACCCTGTCGGCCGTCGATACCACCGAAGCGCGGCAACTGCGCCGCTCGAGCATTCGCTTCGGCGCCGTGGGCGTGCGCGGCGAGACCGAAGCCGCTCCCGTGCCGATGGCGACCGTCGCCTACTCGCTCACGGAAGAGGTGGACACGCTGCGCTGGATGCACGGCGCGGTCCAGGGGGGCGGGCCCCTCCCGCTCGCGGAGGCGGAAACGGTCGTGCGCTCGCTCGCCGTCGCGATGCATAGTTCGCAGGAGATCGTGATCCCGCTGCTGCAACTCAAGGAGTTCGACCAGTACACGACGACCCACTCCATGAACGTCGCCGTGCTCGCCATGGCGCTCGCCGAAGCCCTCACCCTCTCGCCGCGCGAGGTGCGGGCCCACGGCGTCGCGGGACTGCTCCACGACATCGGGAAGGTCACGATCCCGCTCGAGGTGCTCACGAAGCCCGGCCGCTTTAGCGACGAGGAGCGCGCCCTCATGAACGAGCACCCCGCGGCGGGCGCCCGCATCATCCTCGCCACTGACGGGGACTTGGACCTCGCGGCCGTCGTGGCCTACGAGCATCACGTGATGCTCAACGGCGATGGCTATCCCCGCTTTCGGTTCCGGCGCGACTGCCACGGCGCGAGCAAACTCGTCCACGTGTGCGACGTGTACGACGCGCTGCGCACCCGGCGGCCCTACCGGGAGGCGTGGACCCAGGAGCGCACCCTCGCCTACGTGCGCGAGCGCGGCGGCACCGAATTCGACGCCGCGCTCGCGCAGACATTCGTGCAGATGATGCAGCAGTGGGAATCGCAGCTCGCCGTGATCACGGACGCGGGCGCCGGAGTCCCCGGCGGTGCCGGGGTCGCCGCCGCGCCCGGCTCAGAGCCCCCTCCCTCGCCGCCGTCCTCCCCAACGCCGCCGCCGTGAGCTGAAGGCGGGCCTTCCGGGGTACGTATCTTATACGACGCCCATGACGCCCCGCCGCCCCCGCCGCCTCGCCCTCATTGGCTTTCTCCCCCTCCTCCTCGCCCTCGGACCCCGCCTCGCCGCCCAGTCGAGCCTGCACCGCGACCATCTCGAAGGCAAATGGCAGGCCAAAACCGAGGACGAAATCCGCCACATCATGGTGCGCAGCGATAGCTCCGCGCAGTTTGGCGAGCAGGTGGCGCGCTGGCGCGTGGTCGGCGACAGCCTGTGGCTAACCCTCGGTGACGGAGTGTGGCAGGTCTACGGGATGCGGCTCGACTCGGAGAAACTCACGCTGTCGGGGGGAGACCTCCAGAAACCGGTGACGCTGAAACGCGTAGGCCCGGCGACGGCGCGCGCAGACACGGTTGCCATCCCCGCGCCGCCGGCCCCGAGCGAGCGCGCCTGGGACTAACGCCCCGCGTCACGACGCGTCGCGGATGTCCGCGATGCGCCAGCCGTTCGGCGTCCTCACAAACACGATCGCCTGACGCACCCGCGTCTCGCGCTGCGCCCCCCCACCCGCCGGGACGAACGTATACGCTGTGCGGACGGTGGCGCGGGCCGTGTCGCTCTGCGTGCTCAACCGCTCGACGGTGTAGCGTGCCGTGAGCCGCGTGTAACGCTGGAAGAACGCGCCCCAGGCCGCCACGTCCTTCGTCCCCATGGCGGGCATGAGCACCCGGAGGTTCTCCACGCGCTCGCTCGACACGGCGCGCTGCAGGTCCTCGAGCAAGACGGCAATCGCCGCCTGCGCGTCGGCCGGTTGCAAGGACGGCGGCGCGACCCCCGCGGCGACACCCACCTGCTCGGCATCCTGGGCGGCGAGGCGCGCGACCACGTAGTCGCCCGCCGCGTAGAGCGACTCGGCGCGGCCGAGCGAGGCGCCCGCGCGGGCCGCCTCGGAACGCGTCGAGCCGAGGGCGTTCACGACCGGGGTCGCCCGCGCCAAGGCCTGCTGGGCGTCGCGCCGTAATGCCTCGCCTTCCTCCTGGGCCTTGCGATACTGCGGAATCGCGCCGACATAGCCGCTTGACGCGTGACCCAGGTCCCCCGCGTGCAGCGCCCGCTCGGCGGTGAGTAGGACCGTTTCCGCGAGCATGAGCGACGGGACGTTGTTCTTCATGGCGCCAGCTTCGCGCGCCCGCGCGCGCGCCGCGAGCGCGGCCGCGCGTTGCGCCAGGAGCGCCGCGTTCAGATTCGGCGGGAGCGGATAGTCGAGGAGGCGGTCGAGCGTCAGTTGCGTCACGCCGGGCGCCGCTCGCGGCGGGGGCGGGGGGGCCGCCACCGGCGACGGGGAGCGCGACACGTAGAGCAGCACCAGCGCCGTCACCATCAGGGTCGTGAGCGCCGCGGCCCGCCACTTGAGCGGGGCGTACGTCACGAGCCGCAACAGCGCGGTGGGAATCGGGCTCCAGCGCAGCCCCAGCTGCTCCGTCGTCTCGGAGGCCCCCGACAACGCCGCCCGGATCCCGAACAGCGCGGCCTGCATTTGGCGCGCCGTCTCGTAGCGTTCCTCGGGCACCTTGTTCATCGCCTTCGACACGACGCGCTCGAGCGCGGCCGGGATCGACGGCGCCATCGTGCGCAACGGCTTCGGATCGGTCGTGAGCACCTGATACAGCACGCCCTGGACCGTCTCCCCCTCGAACGGCTTGCGATAACTCAAGAGCTCGTACAACAGGCACCCGACGGCGAAGAGATCGGTAGCGGGCGAGATCGCCCCGTTGGTGATCTGCTCGGGGGCCATGTAGGTCGGCGTCCCCACGATCGCCCCGGACCCCGCGACGTCGCCCGTCTGAAGGCGCGCGATCCCGAAGTCCATGATCTTGACCGAGCCATCAGCCGCGATCCGCACGTTCGACGGCTTGATGTCGCGGTGGATGACCCCGCGCTCGTGCGCGTAGCCGAGCCCTTGCAGGACCTCGATCGCAATGTCGAGCTTGCGCTCGAGCGCGAGCGGCTCGTTCAAGGCGATCAGGTTACTCAGGTCGCGACCGGCGACGAGCTCCATGGCGATGAAGACGTGGCCGTCCGCTTCGCCCAGGTCGTACAACGTCACGATGTTGGGGTGTTGCAGCGCGCCGGCGGCGCGGGCCTCGCGCAACAGCCGCTCGCGTGCGTCGGGCGAGTGGCTCGCGCGGGCGAGCAGCTTCAGGGCGACATAACGGCGGATGACCGAATCGTAGGCCCGCCACACCGCGCCCATCGCTCCTTCGCCGATGAGCTCGTGTAGCTCGAACTTGCCGACCCGCCGATATTGCTCGGCCATCTCGCTCGCGCGTTCGTGTGGACGGAGTTGTGCAATTTGTGCACTTCTGAAGGGACCCGCAACGACGGACCCCGATACGCTCTTGAATCGGCCGCCTTTCTTAGCCCCGCGTCACGCTGTCGCCCAATCGTACACCCGCCCGAACAGGGCCCGCGTCGCGTCGTCTACCAGAACGTCGCGCCGCGGCAGCACGCGGGCCACGATGTTGAGAAAGCCTTCCCGGCTCATGCGGCTCGCGCCCGCCGCGCCCCAGGCGAACGGGGGGACGTACTTCGGCGGCCGCACCGCGTCGAACACGTTCGCCCCAGTCCCGATGACCGTGCCCGTCGCGAAGAGCGTCCCGATCGCCGTCTTCGCGTGATCGCCCACGAGACTGCCCAGGAACTGGAGCCCGCTCTCGAGCCGCGTCCCCGCGACCTCGAGCCGGACCTTGCCGTACGTGTTCTTGAGATTCGACGTGATCGTGCCGGCGCCGAGATTCGCCCACCGTCCGATCACCGAGTGGCCGACGAACCCGTCGTGCGCTTTGTTGGCATACCCCCAGAAACACGCAAGTGGACACCTCGCCCCGCACGTTGGTGCGCGGGCCGATGGCCGACGCGCGCACGGGGCCGCCCAGGACGTGCGCGTTCGCCCCCACCCACAGGGGGCCTTCGAGCCGTGCGCCCGCGCGCACCTCCACACCGCTCTCCAAGACCACGGGCCCCGCGCGCACGTCGAAGACGACGCCCGGCTCGACCTGCGCGTCGCGCAGCGCGATCGCGGCGGGATCGCCGAGCACCGTGCTCCCGACGGGAATTGCATCGCTGTCGCCCAGGAGCGCGCGCACGTCGGCCGGCAGCAAGCGCTCGAGCGCCGGCACGAGGTCGTAGACGCCGCGGAGCACCACGCCGCTCACCTCGATCGGCGCCGCGTGGGCCTGGGGACCGTCCCACGTCGCCCCCGGCCCGACGCCCCACCCGACCGTGATCCCGCCGGCGGTGAGCCGGAACGCGCCGTCCGGGAGGGCGGGCGCGAGCCCCACGGGCGCGAACGTCGACGAGCCGATCACGGCGGGCCCCGTCACGGGGCCGAGCGCGCGCACGGGCGGCACGCCGGGCTCTGCGAACCCGGCGAGGTGGGGGAGCGCGAAGACGCCGGCCGCCTCCACCCCCACGAAGGCCTCCCACCGCTCGCGAATCAGGGGCGCGCCGGCCCGCAACTCGCACAGCGGCCGCGCCCCCGCGAACGGCGCCCAGGCCGCACTGGGCGCGGGATCGAGCAGGTACAGGGCGTGCGTCACAGCCGCTCGACCAGCGCCTTGAGCTCGCTGGCCCGCCCGGTCGGCATCACGAGCGTGTGACCGTTCGCCCGCACCACGATCATGTCCTCGAGCCCGATGACGGCCACAGGCTCGCCGTCGGACCAGACGAGCGAGCGGCGCACGTCCGGGGCCACGGTCGCGTTCCCCACGACGACGTTGCCTCGCGCGTCCGCCGGACGAATGCGCAACAGCGCATCCCAGGACCCGATGTCGTCCCAGCGAAACCCCCCGGCCACGACCGCGAGCCGCTTCGTCCGCTCGAGCACGGCGACATCCACCGCCACGGGCCGCACGGCCCTGAAAAAGCCCGCCACGTCGCCCGCGGCGAGGGCCGGCCACCCGGCCTTGAGCTCGCGGGCATACGCCCCGGCTTCGCCGAGAAAACGCGCCACGCCCCAGGCGAAGAGGCCCGTGTTCCACAGCGCGCCGCGCCGCCGAAGCAGCGCCGCGCGGGCGGTTGACGGCTTCTCGACAAAGCGCCGCACCCGCCGCGCCCCCCCGAGCGGCTGGCCCGGCACGATGTAGCCGTACCCCGTCTCGGTGCGGGTTGGCTTCACGCCCACGGTCACCAACACGTCGTACTCGCTCGCGACCCCGAGCGCCTGCCGCGCCGCCGAGCGAAAGGCGCGGTCGTCCTCGACCGCCCAGTCGGCGTGCAACGACAAGAGCTGTGCCCCGGGGTCGCGCTCGGAGATCCAGTGCGCCACCCACGCGAGCGGGGGCGCCGTGGATGCCGCGCGCGGCTCGGCAAACACCTGGGCGCGCGGGACCTGCGGCACCACGCGCCCCACCTCGTCGACGAGCAGCGCCCCGGTGAGGATCACGATCCGCTCGGGCGGCACGAGGCCGTCGAGCCGCTCCACCGCCTGCGCGAGGAGCGGGCGATCCCCCGCCAAGGGCAGGAGCTGCTTTGGGCGTTGGGGCGTGGAGAGCGGCCAGAAGCGCGTCCCCGATCCGCCGGCCAAGATCGCCGCCCACACGCTCACGAGGCGGCCTCGGGCGGGTGCGGCGACTCGCCCAACATCCCGGCGAGGCGCGCCGTGAGCTTCGTGGGACTGAAGGGCTTCGTCAAAAGGACCGCCCCGAGCCGCTCTGCCTCCGCCAACACGCGGTCGTCACCCTCCGCCGTCAACACCAGGACGGGGAGCCGCGGAGTCGCCGTCGCCGCGCGGAGCTCGCGCAAGAAATCGAGCCCCGAGCCGTCGGGGAGATGGAGGTCCAGGAGCACGGCGTCGATCGGCGCGCCGCGCGCGCCCAAGACGGCGCGCGCTTCGGCGAGCGCGCGCGTGAGCGTCACGCGGTAGCCGAGCCGCTCCAAATGCGGGCGCAGGAGCAGCCCGATGTGCGGCTCGTCGTCCACGACGAGGAGGTGCCGCCGGATGGGCGACAAGGGCGGGGGACCCCCGCTCAGAGAAGGCCGGCGATCGCGGCGCGGTGCCGGCGCAGATCGTACAACAGCGCCCCCACGTTGGTGGACGGTCGCATCAGGACCACCAGCACCGCGTCGGCGTTGAGGATCGAGACCACGGCGAGCCCGCCGCCGAACTCCAGCACGCCGGTCCCGAACTCGCCCCGCCCCCCTGCCTGGCCCAGCTGGGCGAGGCCGTTCAAGACGGTCGGCAAGAGGGCGGCGACGTTCTCCGCGTCCACGCCGTTCGCGGCGCGCGAATCAATCGGCAGACCGTCCGGTCCGACCACGACGACCGCGTCGACGCCGGAGCGGCGGCCCAGCGCCTCGACTACCTCGCGGATCGTCGCCATACGGCGGCCAAGCTAGGAACGCCGACAGGCGAAGTCAAGCAGCCACCGTGGGTTGACCCACTCGGACGGGGAACGGTATCTTCCCCGGCACCGCATGACTCCGCGCCGCCGACTCGTGGCCGTGACCGCCGGCGTCACCGGCCTCGCGCTCGTTGCTGCCGCGTGCAGCAACCCGTCGGCGCTCCCGGCCGCCACGCTCGCGAGCGTCGTGGACACCGTGTCGCTGTACGCGCTGCGCGGCACCGCCATCACCCTGCCGTCCGCCTACAGCCTCCAAAACACGACCGCCGTGCGCATCGATCAAACCGTGGCGCTCGACTTCGCCTTCGACTACGACTCGGTGGGCGAGCCCGCGTTCTTTTCCACGGGCGCCCTGCACCTCGGCTCGGCCTCGGGCCTCCTGCGCGCCACGGGCAGCTTCGACGCGATCACCCTGGCCCCGACGACCGGCTACATCCTCGACAAGCCGCTCGCGCTCGACACCACGACCGTCCTCTACGTCGCGTCGCGCCCGCTCACGTGCCTCTTCGGCCTCACCGTGCCCCTCTACGCGAAAGTGCGGGTCCTCCGACTCGACCCAGTGGCGAAGCGCGTGGACTTCCTCATCCTCGTCGACCAGAATTGCGGCTACCGGGGCCTCGCGACGGGACTCCCCACGCAGTAGCGCCGTGATCGACCTCAAGCTCCTGCGCGCCTCGCCCCAGCAGGTGCGCGCCGCGCTCGCCCGGCGCGGCGACGCAAGCCTCACCCGCCTGCTCGACGAGCTCGAGGCCCTCGACATGCGCCGTCGCGCCCTCACGGGCCAGCTCGACCAGCTCAAGGCGGAGCGCAACGACGCGGCCAAGGCCGACGCCCGACTCCGCAACACCAAAGGGGAGATCCCCAGCGCCGTCCGCGACGAGCGCCGCAAGCTGGGCGAACGCATCGACGCACTCGAGACCGAGCTCCGCACCCTGGAGACATCGATCGAGTCGAAGCTCCTCTACGTCCCGAACCTGCCCCTCGCGGACGTGCCCGAAGGCGACGCGAGCCACAACGCGGTCGTCCGCCACTGGGGCGAGCCGCGCCCCAAAGGCGGGGCGCCGCACTGGGAGCTCGCCGAAGCGCTCGGGCTCGTCGACTTCGCGCGCGGCGCCAAGCTCGCAGGCTCCGGGTTCCCCGTCTTCGTCGGCGCGGGCGCCCGGCTCGCGCGCGGGCTCGTCAACTTCATGCTCGAGCTCCACGTGCGCACCCACGGTTACGTCGAGGTGGAACCGCCCTTCGTCGTGCGGCGCGAAATCATGCAGGGCACCGGCCAGCTGCCCAAGTTCGAGGTCGACGCCTACCGGACCGAGCCGGATGACCTGTTTCTCATCCCCACGGCGGAAGTGCCGCTCACGAATCTCTTGCGCGACGAGATCGTGGACGGCGCCACGCTCCCGCGCGCCTATACCGCCTACTCGCCCTGCTTTCGTCGCGAGGCCGGCGCCGCCGGGAAGGACACGCGCGGCCTCCTGCGCGTGCATCAGTTCGACAAGGTGGAGCTGGTGCGCTTCTGTCGCGCCGCCGAGTCCGCGGCGGAGCACGAAACGCTCACCGCCCACGCCGAAGCGGTGCTGCGCCTCTTGGAGCTGCCCTACCGCGTCGTCCTGCTCGCGACCGGCGACTTGAGCTTCGCCAGCGCCAAGACGTACGACCTCGAAGCGTGGGCGCCGGGCGTGGGTCAGTGGCTCGAGGTCTCGAGCTCGAGCACGTTCGCCGATTTCCAGGCGCGCCGCGCCAACATCCGCTGCCGGCCCGCGGCGGGCGCCAAGCCCGAGTTCGTCCATACCCTGAACGCCTCCGGCGTGGCCCTGCCACGCACCATCGCGGCCCTGCTCGAGACCCACCAGCAGCCCGACGGGTCGGTGACCATCCCGCCAGCCCTCGTCCCGTACATGGGGGCCGAGCGGCTCCTCCCGCTCGGTGGCGCGTAGCGACGCGCTGCGCCGACTCGGTCCTCCGCTCGTCGTCGCGCTGGCGCTCGTGCTCGGAGGACTCGTGGTGGGCTACGGCTGTGAAGCGGTCTAGTGATGCCTTGGCGAGTTCTGGACGAGGTGTTTCACCAAGGTCTGAT
>DATLKW010000016.1:0-1742 GCA_035538175.1 Gemmatimonadales bacterium
CGCTCAGGCACGGCCGCTTTCCCGTCATGAGGATGCCGACGCGGTAGATCCGGGCCGCCAGCCAGGTGACGACGGCCGTGCCGAGGCCGAGCAGCAGCAACGACGTGGTCACGTCGCCCCAGGTCAGATTGCCCGCCGCCCAGCGGGCGGGCGTCGCAATCGGCGCCGTGAACGGGACGAGTGAGAGCGTCACGGCGATGGCCGATTCGGGATTCGCGAGGGCCGCGAACGAGCCGAAAAAGGCGATCAAGATCAGCATGACGACGGGCGTCTGGGCCTGACGAGCCTCCTGCTCGGTCGACGACATCGCGGCGACCGCGGCGAACATGGCCGAATAGAGCAAGAACCCGCCGAGGAAAAACGCGATGAACACGACCCCCGTCGCCAGCGACACGTGAGGGACCTGGAACACCTGTCCCGCCTCCGGGCCGCCCGTCCGACTCAGCAGCGCTCGGCGCTGGCCGAGCAGCAGTCGACCCGCCACGCCCCAGATCACGAACTGCAACAGCGAGACGGCGCCCACACCGAGCACCTTGCCCGAAAGCAGCTCGAACGGTCGGAGCGAGCTCACCAGTACCTCCACCATCCGTGAGGTCTTCTCCTCGATCACGGAGCCCATGACCTGTACGCCGTACAGGACGAGCGACAGATAGAGGGTGAACATCATGAAGTAGGCGAGCGAGAACGATTGCCCTGCGGTTTCTTCGGTCGTGCGGCCGTGGGTGATCTTGTTCGTTTTGAGCGCAATGCCGAGCTGGGCGCGGGCGACGACCGCCGGGTCGACGCCGGCGCGCTCGAGCCGGGCGTCCTCGACGAGCCGGCGGAGCGTTTCCCGCAAGAGCCCCACGTCTTCGAGCGACGACACGCTCGACGCCCGGTACTCGACCGCCCCGGTCGCGAGCAGCGAATCCGACACGAGGAGGAAGCCGTCGATCTGCTTGGCCTCCACGGCGCCCGCCAGCGAATCTTCCACCGCCGGCGTCCCGCGGAGGCGCGCGACGACGACGAACCGCCGCGCCGAGTCGAGGCGCGCGGCCACGGCGGCGCCCAACGGCGTCGTCGTGCGATCCACCACGACGATCCGCTTGGGCCCACCCGCCCCCGCGAGCCAGAGCGGAGCCAGCAGGGTGGCCGTGAAGAAGACGGGGCCGAGGAGCGCCATGACCCAGAAGGACCGGCGGCGCACGCGCTCCACGAACTCGCGCCGCACGACGGCGAGCACCTTACGCATCGCCCGCCCCCCGCGCTCCCGTCGGGGCGGCATCCCGCTCCGGGGGGGCGTCGCCCGGAGCGACGAGATCGATGAAGATGGAATGGAGCGAGGGCTCGCGCAGCTCGAACTTGGCGAGCCGGGCGCCGGAGTTCACGAGCTGGGCGAGGATCGCCTGCGCGTCCACTCCCGGCGCGAGCTCGAGCTCGGCGTAAGGCCCGTAGTCATCCGCGCGCTGCACCAGCCGGCGGTCCGCGAACACTTGCGCGGCGGCGCCCGTGGCGCCCTCAAACGCCACCACGAGATGCCGCCCCCCGTGCGTGCGCTTGATCTCGGCGAGGGATCCTTCCACCAGCTTCCGCCCCCGGGCGATGATGCACAGGCCGTCGCAGAGTTTCTCGGCTTGCTCCATGATGTGGGTCGAGAGGAGAATCGTCTTGCCCCGGCGGCGCAGCTCGAGCACGACATCCTTCAGCACCTGCGCGTTGACGGGATCGAGTCCCGAGAACGGCTCGTCGAGGATCACGAGGTC
>DATLKW010000017.1:0-3524 GCA_035538175.1 Gemmatimonadales bacterium
GGCGCAGTGGCGCGGCGAGCCGGTGTGGAGCAACCCCAAGGGGGGAACGGGCCTCACGATCAGCGGCGACTACGCACACCCTGATAGCGCCTACGGCAAGGGCAACACCTGGGGCGGCCGCGTGTCGTTGGGGCTCGGAACCATGATCTTTACGGCAGGGGTAGCGACCTGGAAGCCTGAGGCCGCAACCCAAAGCTTTACCTCGGTCGGCGGCACCGCGGCCTTCCGGCTGATCGGCGGCAGCCTCATCCCGGTCGCCGTCGACTTGGAGCTCGGAGCGGCGCACACGGACTCCGCGAACGCGACGCCGGCGACGACGCGCCTCACGGGGGGCGCCGGGGTGAGCGTGCCGCTCCCCACCCCCTTCTTCACCATTGAACCCTACTTCGCCCCCGGCTTGCGCTACACGAACGTGAGCGGCCTGGGGAACAGCACCGAGTTTGGCTATGCCGTCGGCGCCAACGCGTCGTTCGGCGCGTGGGGGGTCCACCTCGCCTATGACAGCGAGAAGGTGAAGGGCGGCGGCAGTCACGGCGTGTTCGGCGTGGGCGCCCACTTCGGCATCCACCTCCCGCTCGGCATGTGAGCGCGGTTCACAACCGGAACTGAAGCGGCTAGCTTTGGGGCGCGCCGAACCGGGCGCGCCCCGTCTCGCATCCAGGAGCCGTGTGAATCGACCCCACGCCCCACGGGCGGCCGTCCTGTGCCTGGCCCTCGCGTTGAGCGGGTGCGCACTGACGCTCGACACCGCACACCTCGGCGTGCCGGTGTCGCTCGCCAGTCCGGCCCAACAGCCCGATTCGGGAACGCCTTTCCGGGTGACCCGGCATGCGATCTACTTCCTCATCGGGCTCGTGCCGGTGACGCAGCCCAATCTCGAGGACGTGCTCGCGGGGCAAGTGGGCACGGGGGCCCGCATCACCAGTCTCCGCGTCAAGGTGCGCAGCCGCTGGAGCGACGTCCTCGTCACGGGTCTCACGCTCGGGCTCGTCGTCCCCCGCACGGTCACGTTCGAGGGAGTCGTCGCCGGAAAGTAGCTGGCCTAGGACGACACGAGCGCCTTCACGAGCGCGGTCGTGCGCTCCGCGGCGCCGCGCCCGTCTTGCACCAGGCGCTTCCCGGCAGCCCCGGCCTTGGCCCGGGCTGACGGGTCGTGGTGCCAGACCAACCACTGCGAGTGCAGCGCGTGCCGCCCGTCGGCCATCAGCGCGACCGCTCCCCCCCGCTCGATCAGGAGCCCCGCGTCGCGACTCATGTGCCAGTGGGGCCCGATCGCCATCGGCACACCGAACACCGCGGGTTCGAGCACCGAGTGCAGCCCGGCCCGGTGGTAGCCGCCGCCGACGAAGGCGACGTCGGCGAGCGCGTACAAGTCGGCGAGGACCCCCACACGATCCACCACGATGACAGGGGCGGGGGAGGAGTGGTCGACCTGCGACAACCGCACGGGGCGGGGAAGGCCGAGCTTCGTCGCGAGGTGCGCGATGCCCGACAGGTGGTCGGGATTCGGCTCGTGCGGGGCGAGAACCAGCCGCGCCTCCGCGACTTGCGCGAGGAAGTCCGCGAACGCGGGGAGGACGACCGCCTCGTCGGCGGGCCACGTGGAGCCGGCAACAATGGTGAACGTGCGGGCCGGCGCGATCGCGAGCCGGGCGAACGGCTCGCGCGTCCGATCCAAGCGCTCCGCCCGTTCGGCCACGCTGTCGTAGCGCGTGTCGCCCGTGACCTCAATGACGCCGCGCCGCGCGCCCAACAGCTCGAGGCGCCGGCCGTCGTCCTCGCTGATCGTTCCCACGCGGTCGAGCGCCCGGTAGGCGGGCTCGGTCCAGCCGCGCGCCGGCCACCGCAGCCGGGAGCTATGGGGTGCCACCGTGGCGGAGATCAGGCCCAGCTTTACGCCCCGGCGGGCCGCGGCGAGCGTCAGCTCCGGCCACACATCGAGCTTCGAAAACACGAGGGCCGTGGGCTGGAGTGCCTCAAGCACCGTCCCGACATCACCGGAGCGGTCGAGCGGCAGATAGTCGGCCACATCCGCCGGCAACGTGCGGGCCAGTCGCTCGGCGGACGGGGAAAAGAAGGTATAGGCGAGCTGCCACTGCGGAGCCACAGCGCGCAGCGCCTCGAGCACCGGCTTCGCTTGCAGCCCCTCGCCCACCGACGAGGCGTGGACCCAGACGAGGGGGCGTGCCGCGTCGCGGTGGGCGCGCCCCCAGGCGGCGAGCCGCTCCGCCACCCCCCGCCGCGCTGCCACGCCACGGGCGAGCTTCTTGTCGAATCGCGCGGCGAGCGGCAAGGCCCGGTGGGCGAGCACCATCCCGAGCCGGTATATGAAGGAAGGGCGCGCCATCAGCGCGGCTGCGTCCCGGTCTTACCCCGCCCAGTCTTCGTCTGGAAAATCGAGTCCAACACCGCGCGGAACACCGTCACGGGGGCCGCTCCCTCGAGTAACCCCCCTTCGATGTAGAAGGTCGGCGTGCTCCGGGCCCCGCTGCGGCGTGCCCGCTCGGCATCCGCCTCCACTTCAGGACCGCTGGCCTGGGACGTGACACACCGCGCGAACGGCGCCGCCTCAAGGCCCGCCGAATCCCCCAACCCGAGGAGATACGGGCCCGGATCGGGCAGATTCGCCCAGCGGTCCTGACGCCGAAACAGCAAGTCGTGCATCGGCCAGAAGCGGTCTTGCCGCGCCGCACACATCGCGACGCGCGCCGCGGCCACGGCGTTCTGGTGCAGGCCGGGCAGGGGGAAGTTGACGTAGACGAAATGCACCTTGCCCGTCGCGATATACTCGCGCTCGAGCACGGGCATCGTCGTGAGCGCGAACTCGCGGCAGTAAGGGCACTGGAAGTCCGACATCTCGTAGATAGTGACGGGGGCGCCGGGGCGTCCCTTCGACCGCGCGGCCAGGGGGGCGGGCGCTTGGCGCGGTCCCGGCAGGGCGACGAGGGCGAGCCCCGCCGAGGCGAGGAAACAGAGTGCGCGCGTCACGGGCGTTCTTGCGACCTACCATAGTGAGTCCCGGAAAGCGGCGCCACTTGGGCGCATGCGATCGGAGGGCAGGGACAGGCGTTCCACTCTGGAACACCCGCGCGTGGCTCGACTCTCTGGCGCACGTCAGGGATTCGTGGTATTAAACAGCACGGCGGCGAGCCGTCTCGCCGAAAACGATTTCGATGGTCCGCCGTCACCGCGCGCATTGCGCCCTCTCCTGCCGTAGTGTGCGCGCGCGCTTTTCGTAGACTGAACAATCGAGGATGACTGCGGCGCGTCGTGTCGACGCGTCGCCGTCTGGTGGGAGTTGTAGCAGATGTAGCAGAGGACCCGGACCGCCCGCACGGGCGGCACCGGCTGTTGGGTTCATCCACCTCGTCGGAGGGGATATGCAACCTACACCCCGTCGGTTCATTCCCGTGGTTCTGAGCGCGTTCCTCGCGCTTCCGGCCCTGCTTGCCGCGCAGGAGCCGGTCACCATCACCGGCAAAGTGACGAGCGACGCCGGCCTGCCCCTCGGGCAGGTCGAAGTC